>JAEWJG010000276.1 GCA_023386675.1 Actinomycetes bacterium | reverse complement strand
GGGTGACGCCGCTCGGCAGCGTCGGGTCGCTGAACCCGACGTGGTCGTACGCGGTGGCGCCGCTCGTCTCATCCATCGGCCAGTAGGCGCTGGCACCCGCACCGGTGACGGAGCCGGAGTAGCTGCTGGACGAGTTGCTCGACGAGACGGTCACGCTCGGCGTGTCCCTGGAGACCGTGTTGCCGGTCGGGTCGGACACCTTCACGTGGTAGATGTGCGTCGATCCCGGCGTGAGCCCGGTGTCCACGAAGCCCATGGGCGGCGTGGTGTAGAAGTTCGACCGCTGCGTGGCCGTGTACACCGGGGCGGTCCCGGCGTCGCGGTAGACCTTGTACGTCAGGTAGCCGTTGTCCTGGTCGACCGTGGCGTTCCAGGAGACGCGCACCTGGCCGCTGGCGAACGAGACCGCGTTCGGGACGAGCGGGATGCCCTGCGGGCCGACCTTGTTCGGCGCGAGGGCGCGGACCGCGAACCGGGTGAGGCCCTGTGAGGCGACCCCGTTCACACTCGGGAACTCGCCGCCGGCGACGACGTAGTTCGTGTTGCCTGCGACGGACCAGGTCGCCTGGTTCTGCCCGGTGAACGAACCCGTCGTGAAGTTCGGGAAGTAGTCCTGCAGCGCCGGCGACGGCTTTCCGCCCCAGTCGAAGTACCCCATCGGGTCGTGGGCGAGGGTGCCGACCGCCGCCGCCGAGAAGGCGAGCAGGTGGTGGAACGTCCACTTCGGCGAGGTCTGCGGGAAGCCGCCTCCTGCGATGTTGCCGCAGTAGTGCGGGTGCCCGACGACGTAGAGGAGGCTGTTCACCGGGAACACCGAGTAGGTGTCGCCGTGGCAGTCCTCGATCCACTGGATGTTGCCGCTCGCGGGATCCGCCGAGAACGAGCCCTCCAGGTTGCCGGTGCCGCCGACCCAGTCGTAGCCCGATCCGTACACGGCGTTCGGGGTCGCGGCGAGGGCGGTGATGCTGGCGTTCTTGCCGTAGTCCTGGACGACCTGGTTCGCGGCCCACGGGATGTAGGAGCCGCTGCTCGCGTCCACCGCTCCGAGGCCGAGGGCGGCCATCCCGGAGAGGCTGGCGAACTGGCCGCCGACATAGACCTTCGAGCCGTCGGTGGCCGCCGCCAGCGCGTTGACGTTGTAGTCGGCGTCCGCCTGGAAGGGGAGCGTCGCGCCGGTGGTCGGGTCGAGGGCGGCCACGCGCTGCTTGGCGACGCCGTTGGCGGTGGTGAACCAGCCTCCGGCGTAGACCGCGTTGTTGGTCACCGCGAGTGCGCGCACCGAGGAGCCCATGACCGGCTTGAACGACGCGATGCGCTGACCCGTCGCGGTGCTGTACGCCGCGATGCGGTAGGCGCCCACGCCGTCCGCCGTGGTGAAGTCGCCCGCGACGTACATCTTGGTGCCGTCGGGGGAGCCGGCGACCGCGAGCGCCTGTGCGTTCAGCTGGGGGGCGAAGCTCGTGAGCAGCTGACCGGTGGTCACGTCGTACGCGAGCACATTGTTGCGCGCGACCGTGTTGCTGCCGGCGGCGGAGCCGGCGGGCCGGGCGGTGGTGAACTTGCCCGCGACGTAGTCGACGTTGCCCACCACGGCCTGCGACCAGACGACGCCGTCGATCTGCGGGGTGGGGAGCACGTCGGAGGTGACCGTGGGTGGTGTCGCCGGGTTCGTCGGATCGGGTGGAGCACTGTCCGCGAAGGCGGGGCCGGCGGCGAAGAAGGTGCCGATGCCGAGCGCGATGGCTGTGGTGATGGCGAGCGTCCGCGCTCGTGGCAGTCGTTTCATGGTCGGGTCTCCATGGGGGGTCGGGTCGGGCCGAGTGATGTCCCCTCAGGCGAAGTGACACTTCCTCAACATTGGGTACAGGCTATCGCTTTCCCCAGCGAGGGGAAGTGCCCCCAATCCGGGGGTGAGTATTATTCACTTTGTCCCCATCTGCGTTACTGTTGCCTCGATCGCACCCGACCGCGGTCATCGCGGCATTCGCCGAGGGGAGGCACGAATGGCGAGAACACGCGTCCGCGCCGACGTCCCGACCGTACGGATCCTGGGCACGCACGGCGTCCCGGCGAACTACGGCGGCTTCGAGACCGCCGCCGAGAACGTCGCCCTCTTCCTCCGGGATCAGGGCTGGCGCGTCATCGTCTACTGCCAGGCCGAGGGCCGCGGTCCCATCGTCGAGGACGAGTGGAACGGCATCGAGCGGGTGACCATCCCCGTCTCCGCGACCGGGTGGCTCGGCACCAGCCGCTTCGACCTGCGCTCGATCCTCCACGCCGCGCGACGCCCCGGCATCCATCTCACCTTCGGCTACAACACGGCCGTCTTCAATGTATGGCAGCGACTGCGCCGCATCCCGAACGTCATCAACATGGACGGGATCGAGTGGTCGCGTGCCCGCTGGGGCAAGGCCCGGCAGGCCATCCTGTACATCAACGAGCGCATCGCGTGCCTCGTCGGAGACACCCTGATCGCCGACCACCCGGAGATCGAGGTGTACCTGCGCCGGAAGGCGCCTGCGCGCAAGCTCACCATGATCACCTACGGGGCGCACCGTGTCGGCGACGCCCCGGAGGCGCCCGCGCGCGAGCTCGGGCTGGAGCCCGGCCGCTACTTCACCCTGATCTGCCGTCCCATCCCGGAGAACTCCATCCTGGAGCTCGTGACCGCCTTCTCCGAGCGCCCGCGCGGTGTCCAGCTGGCGGTCTTCGGCTCGTACCGGCCGGAGGAGGACGAGTACCACCGCGCGGTGATGGACGCCGCGAGCGACGAGGTGCGCTTCGTCGGCTCCGTCTACGAGCCGGAGCGCATCGCCGCACTGCGGTTCCACGGGCTCGGCTACTTCCACGGCCACACCGTCGGCGGGACCAACCCCTCGCTGGTCGAGGCGATGGCCGCGGGCAACCCGGTCCTGGCCCACGACAACCCGTACAACCGGTGGGTGGCGCAGGACGCCGCCCTCTACTTCACGACCGTGTCGGAGGCGTCGGAGCGGATCGACCGCCTCGTCGCCGACGGCGGCCTCCGCGCAGCGCTCGCCGTCTCGGCCCGCGAGCGCCACGCCACCGAGTTCACCTGGGAGCACGTCGCGGGCCAGTACCGCGACGCGCTCGCCTCCTACCTGGAGCGCGCACATGACGATCGACGCACCCTCGACCCGGCCCGCTGACGACACGGCGGCCTCCGTCCCCACCCGGACGGTGCGCGTGGGCGTCGTCGGCCTGGGGAAGATGGGCCTCTCCCACCTCTCGATGATCAACGCCCACCCGCAGGTCCGGGTGGAGGCGGTCGTGGATGCGGCGGGCTACATGCTGGACGTCCTGTCGAAGTACACCGGCCTCCCGGGGTTCGGATCCATCGACGCGATGCTCGCCGGCAGCGAGGTCGACGCGGTCGTCGTCGCCACGCCGACCCGGCTGCACGCGCCGATGGTGCGCTCGCTGCTCGACGCGGGCGTCGACGTGTTCTGCGAGAAGCCGCTCAGCCTCACCGCGGCCGACTCGGAGGAGCTCGCGCGCCTCGCCGCCGACCGCGGCCGGGTCACCCAGGTCGGGTACCACAACCGCTTCGTCGGCGCCTTCCGCGAGGTGAAGCGCCTGCTCGACCTGGGTGCCATCGGACGCGTGACGCACCTCCAGGCCGAGGCGTACGGGCCCGTCGTGCTGCGCGGCAAGGGCGGCACCTGGCGCAGCGACCGGAACGAGGGCGGCGGCGCGCTGTACGACTATGCCGCGCATCCACTCGACCTCATGACCTGGTACGCCGGCGAGGTGCAGGGAGCGGGCGGCACCGTGCTCGAGTCCGTCTTCTCGTCCTCCACCGAGGACCAGGTGTACGGGACGCTGTACTTCGGCGACGGCGTCAGCGGGCAGCTCTCGGTCGACTGGTCGGACGAGTCCTACCGCAAGATGACGACCCAGCTCACCATCTCCGGCACGGCCGGGCGCATCCACGTCGACCGGCAGGAGGTGCAGGTCTACCTGCGCGACACGGCCCCGGAGATCGACGGCTACACGCCCGGCTGGAACGTCCGATACACCACCGAGCTCACCGACCCCGTGTGGTTCTACCTCCGCGGCGAGGAGTACAGCGCCCAGCTCGACTACTTCGTGCAGAGCGTCCTCGATCGCCGGACCGACGGCCTCAACTCGTTCGCGAGCGCCGCGGCCACCGACCGCGCACTCACCCTGCTCACGACGGACGCCTCCGCCCCGCACACCACCGCCGGCGGCGCCGCAACCCCGCCGCCCGCCGCGCCCGCCCGACGCTTCCCCTGGAGAAGACGATGACCACCTCTGTCCCGACGCCCCGCGCGGCCGAGGCCGCGCCGTCCGCGCCGTATGTGCTCGACCGGCTGCTGCTGGGCGACAACCAGTTCTTCGGCGTCAACCACATGTCGGAGGAGAAGGCGCGCGCCCAGGCGATGCGCTTCCAGCACGTCGACGCGATCATGGAGGTGATCGACGCCGCCTACGACGAGGGCATCACCACCTTCATGTGCACGACGCACGACCGGATCGCAGAGGTCACCGACCGCGTGCGCGCGGAGCCCGAGCGCTACGCCGGCTTCGCGTTCCTGCCGAGCATGCCCTACGCCCACAAGTACGCGGACGCCGTGACGGAGGCGGGGATGCTCGGCGCCATTAAGCGGTTCCTCCCCGAGGAGGGACTCGTCAATGCGGCGCTCCGCGGCGGCCGCGCGCTCGCCACCAAGGACGTCGAGGGCATCATCACCCTCCTCTTGGATGCGGAGCTCGCCATGTTCCGCGGCACCCGCACGCCGGTCGTCTGGCTGCAGAACGTCGTCGTCGACCTCCTGCTCGGCCTCGGCTTCCGCGACGCCTTCGGGGTGTTCGCCGAGCATGTCCGCTCCCGCTACGGCGCGGAGCCGGGCTTCATCACCATGAACCTGCCGCTCTGCCTCGACGTGCTCGCCGACCAGGGCATCGAGAACCCGCTGGTGTGCTCCAACATCAACAAGATCGGGTTCCGGATGTCCGGCGGGCTGGACGCGTACCGCCGCGTGCTCGAGGAGCGGCCTTTCCGGGCCGTGGCGATGAGCGTCTTCGCGTCGGGCGCGATCCCGGCGCGGGAGGCGATCGAGTGGATCGCCGCGCAGCCGAACCTCGAGTCGATCGTCTTCGGGGCATCGACGCGGGCGCACCTCGCGTCGACCAAGGCGCTAGTGGACGAGTACTTCCCGGCCCGCGCGGGCTGAGCGCCGCGCACGCCGCGTGCTTTCCGCCGCCGTCGTCACTGCGCGCAGGGTCGAGGCGATCTCGGTCCGGTAGCGGCCGAGAGTGAAGCGCTGCAGGGCCGACGCGCGTGCGTCCTCCGCCATCCGGCGGGCGCGCTCCGGGTCGTCCAGCAGCGCCTCGACGGCGTCGGCGAAGGCGACGGGGTCGCCGGGCGTGACGAGCAGGCCGGTGCGGCCGTCCTCGATCGACTCCAGATGCCCGAGGGCGGCGGCGGCCACGACTGGGCGACGCGCGAACTGCGCCTCCACCACCGCGTTGCCGAACGGCTCCCGCAGCGACGGTGCCAGCACGATGTCCGCGCGTTCGAGCGCGGGCCAGATCGGCGAGACGTAGCCGGGGAAGGCGACGTGGCCGCTCAGGTCGGGCTGTCCGGCCCGATCGCGCAGCTGCTGCTCGTACCATCCGTAGCCGTCGAAGGGCGTGCCGCACAGCTCCAGTCGCACATCCCGCCCCCGGGAGCGGAGGATCGCGGCGGCCTCGAGCGCGACGTCCGGAGCCTTGCGGGGCGAGAGCCTCGCTACGACGCTCAGCGTGACCGGGCCGTCGAAGGAGCGCACCGGAGCGGGCTCCGCGGGCGGTTCCGTGACCCCGTTGTAGACCTCGACGGTCTTCTTGCCGAGCGCCGGGACCGCGGCGGTCAGCGCAGCCGTGGAGGCGCGGCTGATGGAGATGATGCGGTGGGCCCGGAGCAGGGGGGCGTTCAGGGCGAACCGGACCAGCCGACCGTCCGTCGTCTCCGCCTCGTGCACGTGGACGACCACGGGGACGTGTGCGCGGCGTCCGGCCTCGATCCACCACGGCAGCGTCACCGTGTTGACGTAGAGGACGTCGGGGGAGACCTCCCGGATGATCGCGCTCAGCAGGGCGATCGAGCGCAGCCCGCGCCAGCCGAGCGACACGACGCCGCCGACGGAGGCGTCGGCGCGCCGGAGCACCGGGAACGGGCGGATCATCACGTCCGCTCCGCGTTCGCTCAGGCGCTCCTTCAGCGGGCCGTCCGCGCCCAGCACCACGAGCACGTCGAAGCCGTCCTCGATCAGCGCCTGCACGCTCTCGAGCATCTGCAGGTCCGAGCCGTAGACGTCGCCCGACGGATTCGCCACCAGCGCGAGCGGACGGCGGTCACCGGGTACGGGCATCGAGAGCCTCCAGATCGTGGAACCACTTGACGGAGGCGACGGCCAGGTAGAGCGCGTTCGCCACGAAGAAGGCCGTGTAGACCCAGAAGAAGAGGAGCGGGAAGCCGGCGAGCACGAACGCCAGGCACAGGAAGCCGTAGTCCATGGGCAGCGCCGCGAGGGCACGGAGGGGCGTGCTGCGGCCGGCGTCGCTGGCGGCGCTCGACGCGGGCGTCCACCCCCGGGAGCGCTTGAGCTGCTCGTTGAGGATGATCGTGAAGAAGATCACGGTCGCCACGATGCTGTACCCGAGAGGGACGAGCAGGCCGGCCGTCGGGATCGGATACCACCGGAAGAACATCACCAGCACGGCGACGTGCAGGCTGGCGATCTTGGTCGCGTCCACCACATGGTCGAGCCATTCGCCGGCGAGCGAGCCGCCGCCGCGCAGCCGGGCGAGCTGGCCGTCCGCGGAGTCGAAGGCATATCCCACCGCGAGCGCGAGCCAGACCAGCAGGCCGGTCCACCACTGGGGAGGGACGGCGACGAGCACGAGGATGCCGGCGAGCGAGAAGCACGCACTGATCGCGGTCACGGCATTCGGCGTCAGCCCGGCCCGGAACGCGAGCGCGGCGAGGTGCCGCCCGATCGGCCGGTTCACGTAGATCGAGTAGCCGGGCGCGCCGCGGGTCTTGACCTTCTGGGCGGCGGACAGCCGCGCGACGATCTCCCGGTGACCGGCCGGTGCGGTCCCGCCGACCGCGTCGACGGACATCAGTACGCCCCCACGGGATGGGCGAGCACCTTCACGGTGCGCCACATGATCACGAGGTCGCCGGTGAGCGACCAGTTCTCCACGTAGTAGAGGTCGAGGCGGACGCTCTCCTCCCACGAGAGGTCGGAGCGGCCGTTCACCTGCCACATCCCGGTGAGGCCCGGCTTGATGTAGAGACGGCGGTGCACGTGGTTCTCGTAGCCCTCGACCTCGGAGGGCAGCGGCGGCCGCGGGCCGACCAGGCTCATGTCGCCGAGGAAGACGTTGACCAGCTGGGGGAGCTCGTCCAGCGAGAACTTGCGCAGGATGTGGCCGACGTGCGTCACCCGCGGGTCGTTCTTCATCTTGAACAGCAGCCCCTTGCCGTCGTTGCTGGCCTGCAGGGCGGCGAGCCGTGCCTCCGCATCCACCACCATCGAGCGGAACTTGTACATCGTGAAGCGCTCGCCGTTGCGGCCGACGCGCTCCTGGGCGAAGAGGACGGGACCGTTGTCGTCGAGCTTGATCGCGATCGCCACGGCGAGGAACAGGGGGGAGAGCGCCAGCAGTGCGAGCCCGGAGGCGAAGAAGTCGAATGCGCGCTTCAGCACGTGCTTGCCGCCCTCGAACTGCGGGATCTCCACGTGGATGAGCGGCAGCCCCTCCACCGGGCGGAAGTGGATGCGCGGCCCGGCCACGTCGGTCAACGGGGAGGCGAGCACGAGCTCGGTCGCCGTCCCCTCCAGCTTCCACGCCAGCCGTCGGACGAAGTCGCCGGAGCTGAGGGCGCGGCCGGCCACGATCACCGTGTCCGCGCCCAGCCGCGCCGCAGCGTCCGCGACCCCCGACAGGTCGGAGACGATCGGGACCTCGCGCTCGGGGCCGGCGATCCGGCGCCGCATCTCGGCGTCCTTCTTCGCGCCCTTGCGCTTTCCGGTGTCGAGAGCGGCACCCACGACGTTGTAGGCCGCTCCCGACTTCTGGTGGATCTGCCGCACGACGTAGTCGACGTCGTCGAAGCGCCCCACCACGAGGGCGCGCGTCAGGTAGTGGTCGAAGGTGCGCTGCCGGATCAGCCACTGCCGCCACATCCAGCGCGAGAACAGCACCCCGGCCATCCCGGCCGGGAGCGCGACGATGAAGTAGCCGCGGGCGATGTCGACCTTCGCGACGAGGAAGAGGATGGCCAGCAGGCCGAAGGTGATGGCGGTCGCCGACACCACCCGGCGGTACTCCGAGACGCCCATGCCCACGACCCGCGCGTCCCGCGTGTGGTAGACGGAGAGCGTGAAGAGCCAGGTCGCGGCGATGACCAGCGACAGGGAGAGGTAGTCGAGGTGGAAGCCCGAGGTTTCGGCCGCCGGCGCCTCGTCGAAGCCGAAGCGGACGAAGATCGCGCCGATCGTGGCGGTCAGGATGATGGCGGTGTCCGTCGCCAGCAGCCGGTACTTGTACAGCTTCGCCCAGGCCCGCGCTGAGCCGATGGCGGGCAGGCCGGCCGGGGCGACCGGCGCCGCGAGGCGGGGGCGGATGACGGTCATGCCGCTGCCCCCGTCTCGACGGTGTCGACCGGGGAGCCGACGACGGCTGGGGGGAAACCGTGGTCTCGAACGGCTTCACCGCCGCCGGCTCCGCTCGTGGGGTGGCCGGCGTGGGTCCGCGCGCGCCGAGTGCTCCCCGGTCGGATGGGGTTGAGTGCGGGAAGCGCTCGGCACGGCGGAATCGGGTACACGTCTGGTCACCTGCGGGTCGGTTTGGTGCTTGTTCGGGTGGCGTGAGCCGGCGGCGTTCCAGTATCGTAAAGTGACTGTTCCTCACCAATTCACAAAAGTGAGAATACATCGATTTCTCAGTTTCGCGTCACCCGTTTTCGGGGGGTGAGTGTTGCTCATTTTTGCGGGACCGGCGCCCCGGCAGTGTCGGTGGTCGGGAATATGCTGGCCACATGTGCGGCAGGTTCGCGATGGACGACAAGGTCAACGCCGAGATCACCGAGTTCGTGGAGGCGACGGGCCGCCGTCCCGACGAGTGGACGGCGGATTGGGAGGCCGACTACAACATCGCGCCGACGGACGACATCCCGGTGCTCATGGACTCCGCCAAGACCCGCGAGCTGCGCTTCGAGCGGGCGCATTGGTCGCTGGTGCCCTCCTGGTCGGACACGCTGAAGCTGAAGTTCCCGACCTTCAACGCGCGGGCGGAGGAGATCGCCGACAAGTCCACGTGGCGCAAGCCCGTCCAGTCGCATCGCGCGATCGTCCTCGCCCGGGGCTACTACGAGTGGCAGGGGCCGAAGGGCAGCAAGACGCCGTTCTTCATCCGGTACCCCGAGGACCGGCTGATGGGCTTCGCTGGCCTCTACTCGTGGTGGCGAGACAAGAGCAAGGCGGAGGACGACCCGGACCGCTGGGTGCTGACGGCCACCATCCTGACGTCGGACGCCGTGCAGACGCTGGCCGACATCCACGACCGCAACCCGGTCATCCTGCCGGAGGAGATGTGGCAGCACTGGATCGACCCGTCGATCGTCGGCGACCAGGCCCTCGTCGACGAGGCGGTGCGGGCGGGCGTCGCCGAGGCGTCGGCGCTGCGGTTCGATCAGGTGGCGCCGTTCAAGACCAGCGACGACGGGCCGCAGCTGATCCAACCGGTCGCGGCCGGGTGACCTAGCGGGTCAGCTCGATGATGACGCTCCGGTGCGTGTCGATGACGCGCCCGGTCTGTCCGAAGCCGATCGCCTGGAGGTCGGCGAGGCCCCAGGTGTGCTGGCCCTTCAGGGGATCGACCACTTCGATGAGCCAGACGCGGTCGACTCCGTCGAAGCGCCCGCGCTCGGCCGCCTGCCGAACGGAGTACGCGCTGTCGCCCCACCAGTCGTTGCGGTAGTAGGGAACGTGGAGCGTCGGATCCTTCAGCCCCCGGAATCCGGCAGGGTAGGTGCGCATCGCGAGACGCGGGCGCTGCGAGGGGCGGGCTCCCTCGTCGTAGACGACCGCGTCCCCCGGGCCGGCGTTCGCCGCCACCACCGCGCTGAGCTCGGCCCAGTCGCTGTCGTTCTTGGCGAACGGCCCGCGCTGCTGCACGTAGACGGGAGCGCAGAGCGCCACGAAGACGAGCGTCGCCCCGGCGGTCGCTGCCACCCGCCGCCGTGGGTCGCCGCCGAGCATGCGGCCCAGGACGAGGATGCCCTCGGTCACGAGCAGGGCGGCCGCCGGGGCGGCGAAGGTCGAGTAGCGGCCGGTGTACATCGGGTACGCCAGGTTGACCAGCAGCATCAGGCCGGTCGGGAGGAACAGCCAGGTCGCCGCGACGAGCCGGGTGGATGCGGCGCGCGGGCCCGCGGGCGCACTCCGGTTCCCACGCTGCCGCCACGCCCGCCAGGCCGGCCACAGGCCGATCAGGATGAGCGCCCAGGCGGCGACGGCGACCCACGGCATCCCGAACCAGAGGAAGTAGTACCAGATGGCCGGGTCGTCCGGGGTCGAGTTCAGGTACGCGATCTGGTCGCGCTCGAGGTAGGCGATGGTGGCGAGCGGCACCAGGGCGACGATGCAGCTCGCGGCGCAGATCGCCCACCCCCGCAGCGTGGAGCGGGAGGCGCGGGTCGCCATCAGGATGACGCCGTGCGCCACCAGCAGCGTGACGAAGTACAGGAACAGGTACGACGAGACCGCCATGCCGACGGCGTACAGCGCCCAGGCGGCCCGGCGGGTCGACGGGGGCAGGCGCCGGCCGCCCCCGTCGATCAGCCAGAGCAGCAGCAGGGTCAGCCAGGCGGCGGCCGCCGCGGTGAAGGCATAGGAGCGGGCCTCCTCACCGGCGTACGTGAGGCGCGGGAGGACGCACGCGACGATCCCGGCGACGACGGCCGCCCGAGCGCCGCCGCGTCGCCCCGCGAGGAGCGTGACGGCGGCCACCGCCGCACCCACGGCGACGGCGCTCGGCAGGCGCAGGGCGAAGGGACTCTCACCCGCGAGGCGGATCCAGCCGTGCA
Source organism: Actinomycetes bacterium (assembly GCA_023386675.1). Classification (GTDB taxonomy): domain Bacteria; phylum Actinomycetota; class Actinomycetes; order Actinomycetales; family Microbacteriaceae; genus Leifsonia. The sequence continues at coordinate 1,577 of JAEWJG010000276.1, read as the reverse complement.
TGACGAGGTAGTAGAGGCCGTGCACGGCGTCGACGTGCGACAGCATCCCGAACAGGGTGCCGACCGGCCGCTTGGCGGACAGCAGCGTCGTCGCCTCGTCGCCCCAGAGCGACGGCACCCAGCTGAACGCTGCGCAGAGCACCGTCGCGACGAACCCGAACGAGAGCGCGATCGTCCAGGGCCGCACGGCGCGCAGCGCCTGGCCCGCCCGGATGTCCGGTTCGACGAGGACGGTCATATCTACAGCTTCTAAGCGTCGGACGGGAACAACATAGAGACAACCAGACAACCCTGGACGACGCGTGAGCGAGCACTACGGAAACTCACACCGGGCGGAGCCTCACACCTCGCCGCGCCGAGCGCCCGCCCACAGGTCGACGCCCGCCTCGACGGCGTACTCGTCGATCGCGGAGAGCTCCTCCTCCGTGAAGTCGAGGTTGCCCAGGGCGGCGACGTTCTGCTCCAGCTGCTCCACCCGGCTGGCGCCGATGACCAGCGAGGTGACCCGCTCGTCGCGCAGCGCCCACGCCAGCGCCATCTGAGCCAGCGACTGGCCGCGCCCCTGCGCGATCTCGTCGAGCGCCCGCAGGCGGTCGACGGCCTCCTCGGTGAGCCACTCCGCGTCGAACGAGTCGCCGGCGGTCGCCCGCGAGCCCTCTGGGATGCCGTTCAGGTACTTGTCGGTCAGCATGCCCTGCGCCAGCGCGGTGAACCCGATCACGCCGGCCCCGACTTCGGCGGCGGCGTCGAGCAGGCCTTCGTTCTCGATCCACCGGTTGAGCATCGAGTAGGAGGGCTGGTGGATGAGCAGCGGCGTGCCCAGCTCCCGCAGGATGGCGGCCGCGCGGCGGGTCTCCTCCGCACCGTACGACGAGATGCCGACGTAGAGCGCCTTGCCCGAGCGGACCGCGGTGTCGAGCGCCTGCATCGTCTCCTCCAGCGGCGTCGACGGGTCGGGCCGGTGCGAGTAGAAGATGTCGACGTAGTCGAGGCCGAGCCGCTGCAGCGACTGGTCGAGGCTCGCCAGGACGTACTTGCGGCTGCCGCCGCCCTGCCCGTACGGCCCGGGCCACATGTCCCAGCCGGCCTTGCTCGACACGATCAGCTCGTCGCGGTACGGCCGCAGGTCCTCCTTCAGGATGCGGCCGAAGTTGATCTCGGCGGCGCCGTACGGCGGACCGTAGTTGTTGGCGAGGTCGAAGTGGGTGATGCCGAGGTCGAAGGCACGGCGCACGATCGCCCGCTGCGTCTCGAACGGCCGGTCGTCGCCGAAGTTGTGCCACAGCCCGAGCGACAGGGCAGGGAGGTCGAGGCCGCTGCGGCCGGTGCGGCGATAGAGCATGTCGTCATAACGGGACGGATTCGCAACGTAGGTCATGACCCCAGGGTGGTCCGAGTCGGCCGCGAAGTCCAACCGCCGCCGCGGATCTGTGGAAAGCACTCCGATCCACGACCAGCCGACCGCCGCCGGGCACGCGCCGTCGGGCGGCACGTTCGACGGGGTCGGCGACCTCCCTGCCGACGACGAGACCGCCGACACCCTGCAGAACGACGCGCTGGCGGACGAAGAGCAGCCA
>JAEWJG010000441.1 GCA_023386675.1 Actinomycetes bacterium | reverse complement strand
CAGATGAAGTGGACGTCCGAGACGGCGACCGCCGCGGCCAGGTCTGTGGTGAACGTCAGCCGGCCGGCGGCGACGTTGCGGCGGATGAGTTCGGGCAGCCCCGGCTCGAAGAAGGGCGCGCGTCCCTCCTTCAGCTCCTCCACCTTGCGCGGGTCGGTGTCGACGCCGACGACGTCGAATCCGAGCTCGGCCATGGCGGCAGCGTGCGTGGCGCCGAGGTAGCCGGTGCCGATGACACTGATGCGCGGAGCCGGCTGGTCGGTGGTCTTCTTGGATGCGGTCATGATGATCGACCTTTCTATGCGGTGGAGCGAGGTCAGGATGCGGGGGTGAGCTCGAAGTCGTCCTCCGGGCGGGTCAGCCCGGTGATGAACGCGGAGAGCGAGTCGGCGCGGGAGTCGACGCGCCAGTCGTTGGTGGCGCGGACGCCCTCGACGTAGCTGGTGACCGCGAGGTTGAACCACGAGAAGCCGATGATGTCGTCGTTCTCGGGTCTCCCGAGGGCCTGGAAAAAGGAGGTGATCCAGGCCGCCTTGTGCCCGTCGGTCTCCGAGGCGCCGACCTCGGCGAGGAGGATGGGTTTCTTCGTGATCCCCCGCAGCTCGTCCAGGCTCGGCTTGAACGTGTAGTCGAACGTGAAGTTGTTGTCCGGCTTGTAGGGGGGCCGCAGATAACCCGAGAGCCCGACCCAGTCGACATAGCCGTCACCCGGGTACAGCGACTGGAGGTAGCCGGGGGCCTTGTGCGCGGCGGGAACGTTGTTGACGATGTTCGGCGCCCAGACCCAGATGACCAGGTTGTTGGCCCCCTCCTGCTGGAAGACGTCGTGGACGTGCCGCCACATGTTCGCGTAGTCGCCGACGTTGTTGCCGTTGATCGAGTTGCCCTTGCCGTCGGTCTCCGACCACGGGTACCAGATGCCGTTCATCTCGTGGTCGAGGCGGATGGCGAGCGGCAGCCCGGTCGCGACGATGTCCTTGGCGTACTGGTGCAGGTAGGCGTCGAAGTCGCCGCGGATGATCTTCGGCAGCGAGTACGCCGGCGCCTCCGTGGAGTCGTTGCCCGCGTCGATCGGGCGCGACTCCCACGTCATCATCGGCAGGCGCCCCTGCTGCCACGCACGCGTGACGGCGTTGACGCGGAAGTTCTCATCCCATCCGCTGAAGTAGCCGACGACGTTCGGCGAGACCCCCACCTTCGCGCTGGTGGCGTCGAAGGTCGCCCAGTTGAACGGCGCCTGCTCGGTGTACATGCCGTAGTAGCGCTTTGCCGGGTCGAGCAGCTGGGCGCGGGCGGGGGCGGTGATCGGCGCGGCCGCGCTGCCCGAGCCGGAGCTGCCGGCGCCTCCCGAACCGCCGTGGCTCGCCGTGCCGGTGCCGGCGCCGGACGAACCAGAGCCGCCCTTGGCCTGCGCGGCCGCGAGCTGCGCCTTGACGCTGGCGAGCTCGCCCTGGGCGGACGAGGCCTGCTGCTGCGCGGCGGCCAGCTGCTTGGCGGCCGACGCCTGGGCCGCCAGCGTCGCCTTCTGCATCGCCGTGAGCTTGCCCTTCTGGGAGGCGATGGTCTCGGTGGCCCGGTCGAGGTTCTTCTTGAGCTCGACGTTCTGCGCCGCGAACGGGGTCACGGCCACGGCGGCCTGGTCGACGGCGTTCCGGAGCGGTGCGCCCGTTGGCGACACCCAGACGTAGGCGGAGATGCCGACGAGCACGGCCGTCAGAACGATCGCGGCTCCGGCCGTGGCCTGCGAGCGGGACTTGGACTGGGACCACCAGGCGGCGGTCCGGGAGGGGGCGGTCTGGCTAGACAAGGAAGAGAGCCTCCAGGGTCAGGATCGCGATTCCGATCAGGTACGGGATGGCCGCATAGGGGTTGAGCGTGCGGCGCGCGGACTTCTTGGGGGCGGGAGCGGCTGCGGCTTTGGCTTCGGCCCTGGTGGCGAGCTGGGTGCGGGTCGCGAGCGCGGTCGAGGTGGTCATACCGCCCACGGCATCCGGCAGCATGGGTGACTGGTGCCCGGACGGAGCCGCCGTCGTGTGCTGCGCGATCTCCTCCTCGGAGCTGATCTCGCCGGGTCCGCCGGCATACGCTCCGGCGCGGGTGCCCCATCCACTCGCGTGCGCCATCCGGAAGAACCCGATGAGGCGGATCGGCATGAGGAAGAACGTCGACACGATGATGAACACCGGGAGGCGGAAGAAGTCGCTCGGCTTCTCGCCGAGGTGGCGGATCTGGCGGATCGACATGCTGATGACGGACGAGGCGACCATCAGCGCGGCGACCGTCAGGATGCCGCCCTCGATCCCGTAGGACTTCAGGAATCCTTCGTAGAAGTTGTAGCCGCCGCCGGTGATGGAGCGGTAGATCCAGCCGCCGATCACGCCGGCCAGCATGAACGGCAGCAGGATGTCCATGATGAAGAAGAACGCCAGCACCGGCGCGTGGCCGAGCATCCAGGGCAGCATCCGGAGGGTGTTGTACTGGCTGCCTCGCGCCCAGCGCAGCTGCTGCTTGAACAGCTTCTTCACCTTCAGCGGGGCATCGGTGTAGACGAGACTCGTGTGCTGGTAGACGGTGCGGTAGCCCTCCTTGAGCGTGAGGTTCGTCAGCGTCCGGTCGTCGGAGACCTCGAGGAAGACGCCGAGGAACTTCTCGGTCATGAACTTGTCCATGACCCGCATCAGGATCGAGCGGCGGAAGGCGATGGTGCGGCCCGGGAGGCAGCCGATCTGGCCGACGACGCTCTGGGCGGGCATCGAGTACAGGGCGCGGGAGTTCTCCAGCCAGTCGGCCCAGCGGGTGATCCAGCTGCGGGTCGGCTCCAGGATGCGCTGCTTGGTGGTGACGCCGCCGACCCGCTCGTCGGCGAACGGCTTGACCAGCTCGGGGAGGGTGCCCTCGGTCCAGATCGTGTCGGAGTCCACCAGCACGGTGATCTCGCCGGTCGACATCTTCGTCCCGATCATCACCGCGTTGCGCTTGCCCGGGATGGGCGTGTGCACCCAGCGGACCAGCGGGGCGAACTCCTCGCACACCTCGGCGAGCTCGGGGTTGGGGGCGCCGTTGATGACGACGATGATCTCGCCCGGCTTCTGCTCGACCATGCGGCCGAGCACGTCGCGGAACAGGTCGAGCGGCTCATCCACCACGGGGACGACGACGCTGGTCGTGCCGTGGAACTCGCCGGTGTACGCCCGGTAGCGGCGCGACATCAGCACCTTGACGATCCAGATCACCCAGATCAGGGCGGAGTAGATGGCGAAGAGGTAGAACTCCGGGTGGCCGCCGAGCATGTGGCGCAGCTGCAGAAGAAAGATGAACACGGACGGGACCTCTCACATGTGGTTGTCGTGGGGGCGGCATCCGCAACGCTGGGGATCTGGTCGAGTTCGGGTGGAGTCAGTTCTACGGGGCCGCTCGTACGCCCCGCAAGTGGGGCACATGGAGGACACAACGGCGTGTCGCGGCGTCCCCCATCGGGAGGTGTCCTCTCAGACGCGGACACGGAAGAGTGAGCAGGCCTCGACATGTGGCCGGATACAGAATGCCTGGTCGTCGCCACTATCCGCCACCCGTCGATGCCTGAGTGAGACGAACTGCGACGCGCCCGGGAAGCATCGATTCTGTACCCCGGTGAAGATCGGCTGATGGGCGCCGTGAGTGTTACGAACATTTACAACGGCGACACATCCCGTTCACATCGCGACCCCGGGAATACCGCCGCTTCCCATGCGTTCTCATGGGTATAGCCCGGCAATGGAGCCACCTCAGCGACCACCGAGAAGGAGACCCTCATGACCCTGGCTGACACCACGACCCGCGGCGCCCACACCTCCGCGCCGCTCCTCCCCGCACTCGCCGAGCGCTGGAGCCCCCGCGCCTTCGACCCCACCGCCGACGTCGAGGAGACCGCCCTGCGGTCGGCCCTCGAGGCGGCCCGCTGGTCGCCCTCGGCCAATAACTCGCAGCCGTGGCGGTTCATCGTCGCGCGTCGCGGCACCGGCGCTTTCGACACGATCGTGCAGAACCTCGCGGGCTTCAACCAGGTCTGGGCCGGCTCGGCCGCGGTCCTGGTGGTCGCCCTCGCCGAGACCGTCGACGAGGAGGGCCGCGAGCGCCGCTGGGCCACCTACGACCTCGGCCAGGCGGTCGCGCACCTGACGATCCAGGCCCACCACGACGGCCTGCACGCGCACCAGATGGGCGGCTTCGACGGGGCTGGGCTACGCGAAGCGTTCGACATCGGCGAGCGCTTCGAGCCGGTCTCCATCACCGCTCTCGGCGTCGTCGGCGACGCCGACGCGCTGCCCGAGCCGCTCCGCGAGCGCGAGAGCGCGCCGCGCACCCGGCACCCCCTGGAGCGGATCGTCCGCGTGCACGACTGAGCAGCGCAAGCGCCCCGCGTTCACCCGCGTGAAAACGGAGGAGTCCGCGGCCGATTCGGC
>JAEWJG010000439.1 GCA_023386675.1 Actinomycetes bacterium | reverse complement strand
GCCCAGCGAGGCCGAGCTCGCCCGCCGCTTCGGCGTCGCCCTGGTGACCACGCGCGAGGGCCTCGGGATGCTGCGCCAGGCGGGCCTGGTCGAGACGCGCCGCGGGCGCGACGGCGGCAGCTTCGTGGTACATCCCGGCGACCCGGACGACGCGCTGCTGACCACCCGGCTGCGCGGTCTCTCCCAGGTAGAGCTGAGCGACCTCGCCGTCTACGTCACCACCATCGCCGCCGGCTGCGCCGACCGCGCCGCCGAGCGCTCGACGGCCGAGGACGACGAGCGCCTGCGCCACTGGCTCGACGCCGCCGACTTCTCGGGCGCCGCCGAGGCGCGGCGCAACGCGGGCGGCTTCCTGCTGGAGCTGGCCGTGCTCAGCCAGTCGACGCGGCTGGTGCGGGAGCAGCTCCGGCTGCAGGCCGAGTTCGGCCCGCTGCTGTGGCTCGGGATGCGCGACGCGACCCTGCGTGCGTCGGCGGAGACCCGCGCCCGTCGGATCGCCGACGCGGTCGCCGCCCGGGATGGCTCGACCGCACGCGCCGAAGTGAGCAGCCTCGTGGACGCGGTCGCACGCTGGCTGCTGCAGGCGAAGGCCCGCGTCGAGACGGGCGGTCCGATCGATGGCTGAGCCCACGACCACCCGTTCGCGGGTCGACGCCGAGGCCGTGGCCGACCGGGTGGCGGAGCTGTTCGGCGGCATCCACACCCTGCTCTCGGCGTGGCGGACCTCGATCCTCGAGGTCGTCGCCGGGGACGGCGCGACGCCACCCGCGGCCCTGGACGAGCGTGTTGCGGAGCTGGTGCTCCCGGAGCTGGCTGCGGACGATCCGCTGCTCATCGGCGCGGGCTTCATCGCGGCACCGGAGACCACGCGGTCCGGCGACCTCCACTTCGCGTGGTGGCTCGGGGCGCTGGACGACAACCCGGTCTTCGGGGCGACGTCCGGGCCGTCGCGGCTCGACCTCGCCTCGCGGGCGTACGCCGAGTACCTGCGCGACTTCCCGTCGCTGGAGTGGTACCGCGTCCCGTCCTCCACCCACAGGACGCACGTCACCGGCCCGTACGTCGACCACCTCTGCGCGTGCGACTACATCGTGACGGTGACCGCGCCGGTCGAACGCGGCGACGCCGTGGTCGGCGTCGTCGGCGTCGACGTCTACGTCAAGCGGCTGGAGCGCGAGCTGCTGCCGGTGCTGCTGGCGACGCAGGAGCCGCTCGCCCTCGTCAACGCGGTCGGCCGGGTGCTGATCTCGGCCGACCCGACCGTCGTAGTGGGCTCGGTGGTGGCGGTGCCGGAAGACGCGCTGCCCTGCGCCGGGACGCCGTTCCGGGTGGTGCGGCCGGCACCCGCGCACCGGTGACGCAGCCGGTACACTCGCAACGACCACATCCCCCGGGCACGATCGCGAGGAGCCGACGATGACCAGCGGCTTCATCCGGTACGCCCCGACGGCCGGTCCCTCGCGCTGGCTCCTCGTCGCCGGGCGCCGCTTCGTCGCCGCTGTCGAGAGCACGGTCTCCGACGAGATCGTCGATCAGGTGTTCTGGCTCGCCGACTCGGAGCTCGCGACCATCGAGTCCGTGGTCGGGGCGTTCCCCCTCGCGGGCGCAGACAGCGTCCGCTCGTTCGCCGTCGCCGAGCTCGCCGAGCCCAACGCGGCCGGTGAGGTGACCGTGACGGCCGTCGTCCGCGGTTCGGCGGCGATCGACGTGTTCTCGGTCGGGGGCTCCCGGCGCTTCTCAGCGGGAGGGGTGCAGCCGTGGGTGCTCGCCGAGTTCCGCACGGTCACCGGGCTCGTGCTGCAGGGAGACGATGCCCAGACCGGGCCCGTCGCGCGTCTGTCCATTGGGTCGCTCCCGCTGGGGGTCGGCGTCGCCGACGGCGAGCTGCTCACCTGGTCGCTGCAGCCCATCGAGCGCGCGGAGCGCAGTGCGGCCGTTGCGGAGGCGGCAGCGCCCGCGACGGCCGGCCCGGCCGCCGAGGAGACGATCATCCGCGAGCGCGGGCGCAGCTCCAGCCTGTTCGGGCACGGCGCGAACCCGCCCGCAGCCGACCCCGAGGAGGTTCCGCCCACGGCGCATCCGGCGGCGCACGAGCTCCCGGGCGCCGTCGACATCGAAGAGCCCGTCGCGTCGCGCGACACGCCGGTGGTTCCCGCTGGGCCGCTGTCGATCCCGGGGGTCGACGCCTTCCCGTCGACCGCGCCGGACGTCGACCCGCCGCCTCCCACCGCGTTCGCCGCACGCCTGCCGTCGGGGGACACGCTGGCCCTGGACACGCCCCTGCTCGTCGGCCGCCGTCCGACCCTGCAACGGGTCGAGTCGGGCGTCACGCCGCGGCTCGTGACCGTGAGCTCGCCCACGCAGGAGGTCTCGTCCACGCACGCGCGCATCGAGCAGGCGGGGGACGCCGTGGTCGTGACGGACCTGCGTTCGACCAACGGGACGGTCGTCACCGGCCCCGCGGGCAGCCGCCGCCTGCGGCCGGGGGAGTCCGTCGTGGTGCTCGCAGGCGCGAGGGTCGAGATCGGCGACGGTAATATCATCGAGATCACCGCCCGCCGAAGAGAAGGACGCGAGTGACCCAGATCGGTCGCAGCAGCAGACGCCACACCGTGGCCGTGCCAGGCGATCCCGACGCGCGCATCAGCCTCTCGTGGGCGGCGCTCAGCGACACGGGCTACCGGCGGAGCGTGAACGAGGACAGCCTCCTGGCCCGTTCGCCCATCTTCGCGGTGGCCGACGGGATGGGCGGCCACACGGCCGGCGACTTCGCCAGCACCGCTGTCGTCACCCGGCTCGCCGAGAAGGTGAAGGCGGACTTCGTCGGAGAGGTCGCGCTCACCGAGGCGCTGCGCTCGGCGGTCGACGACATGAGCCGCGGCGTCGGCCAGACCGATCTCGGCACAGGAACGACCGTGACGGGGATCGCGCTGACCCTGGTCGACGGTGCGCCCTACTGGCTGGTGTTCAACATCGGCGACTCCCGCGTCTACAGCTACCGCGACGGGACGCTGGAGCAGCTGACCGTGGACCACTCGATCGTCCAGGAGCTGCTGGATGCGGGAGCGATCACCCCCGCCGAGGCCGAGGTGCACCCCCACAGCAACGTCATCACCCGGGCGGTCGGCTTCAACGAGGACCCGGTCCCCGACTACTTCCTCCTTCCGATCGTCGCCGGCTCACGGCTGCTGGTGTGCTCGGACGGCCTCACCAAGGAGCTCACGGAGCACGGCATCCGGTACTTCCTGGGCGAGGGCTCGTCGCCGCTGGACGCCGCTCAGCAGCTGATGGATGCGGCCCTCGGCAACGGCGGGCGCGACAACGTGACGGTCGTCGTCGTGGACGTGCTGGCGACGCCGGAGTCCGGCTCCCACCGCGACGGAGAGTCCCGCCGGGCGGCCCGCCGGCACTGAAGTTGTCCCCCGAGTTGGGGGTCATCGAGTTGTCCCCAGTGCGGGTCCGGGCCAGGTCAGGCTCAGGAGGCGCTGCCTACAATTGTCAGACGCTTTTCGCACTCAGCGCGCTGCGTCTTCGCCGACGAACGGGAGGGATCCGATGGCCCGGCGCTTGCCGTCCCAGCCGCCCAACCTCCCCGGCTTCTCCTACGTCCGGGTGCTCGGTTCGGGTGGCTTCGCCGACGTCTTCCTCTACGAGCAGAACATGCCCCGCCGTCAGGTCGCGGTCAAGGTCATGCTCGCCGAGGTGGTCACCAGCCAGGTCAAGCAGATGTTCCAGGCCGAGGCCAATCTCATGGCGCAGCTGAGCACCCATCCCTCGATCCTCACGGTGTACCAGGCGAGCGTCTCGTCGGACGGCCGGCCGTACCTCGTCATGGAGCTGTGCTCGGCGGCGATCGGCCAGCGCTACCGCACCGAGCCGCTGCCGGTGCCGGAGGTGCTGAGCATCGGCGTGCGGATCGCCAGCGCGGTCGAGACGGCGCACCGCGCGGGCGTGCTGCACCGCGACATCAAGCCGTCGAACATCCTGAGCACCGCGTACGGGCACCCCGTGTTGAGCGACTTCGGCATCGCCGCCACGCTGAGCGAGGCCGATGTGACCGAGGCGATCGGCCTGTCCATCCCGTGGTCGGCGCCCGAAGTGCTGATGGACGAGACCAGCGGCACGATCGCGAGCGAGGTGTGGTCGCTCGGCGCGACCATGTACTCCCTGCTGGCCGGCCGCTCGCCCTTCGAGGTGCCGGGCAAGGAGAACACGGCAGCCGAGCTCATCCAGCGCATCACCAAGAGCCGGCCGCTGCCGATCGGCCGGGCCGACGTGCCGCCGCGGCTCGAGCAGGTGCTGCTCAGGGCGATGTCGCGCAAGCCGTCGCAGCGGCAGCGCAGCGCGCTCGAGTTCATCCGGGAGCTGCAGGCGGTGGAGGCCGAGCTCAGCCTCCCGCAGACGCCGATCGAGGTCGCGATGGACGACTGGGCGCTGGCGACCGCCGACGACCCGGAGGACCGCACGCGCGTCAAGGGCGTGATGGCCGTCGATCCCGCGGGCCGCCGCCGGCGCAGACGCACAGCACCCGCGTCCGCCACGGTGACCCGTGCACCCACCCGCACGGTGGTGCGCGAGAGCGCCGGCAGCGCACAGACTCCGCAGCAGGCCCCGCCGTCGAAGGTCTCCCGCGCCCTGGTGGTGTCGCTGATCGCGTGCGCGACGCTGGTCGTCGTCCTCGCCATCACCGCATCCATCGTCCTCGTACGCGCGGGCGCGAGCAGCGACATCCCGACCGTGCGCGACCTGAGCGGCCGCGTCACCGGCAGCACCATCGTGTTCAGCTGGAGCGACCCGGGCCTGCAGAGCGGCGACACCTACCAGGTGACCGTGCAGGACCAGCCGCCGAGCAGCCAGCACGCGACCGAGTTCCGCGTGGACGCGAAGGCGGGGCAGACCGTCTGCGTCACCGTGACCGTCAACCGCGACGGCCGCACAGGCACGCCCAGCGGCCAGAAGTGCGTCGAGAGGACGGACGGGACGTGAGCCGGCTCGCCGCGCTCTGGTCCTGGCTGGCCGGCCACAAGTCGGTGGCCGCGACGGCTGTCAGCGGGACGGCCGTCGCAGCGCTGGTGACCACGCTCGCGGTCGTGTCCGGCGGCTACAGCGCCCAGCACCTCCAGCTGGACGACGCGGCGGTGTGGGTGGCGAGCGACGCCAAGAAGTCGCTGGGCCGCGCGAACACCGAGATCGACAAGCTGAATTCCGTCGTGGCCGGAACCGGTGAATCGCTCGACGTCGTGCAGGACGGCACCGACGTGCTCCTGATCGACCGCGAGGCGAACACGGTCGCGGTCGTCGACCCGGCCACCGCCGAGGCGGGCAAGTCGGTCGCGCTGCCGCCGCGGTCCCCGCAGGTCTCCCTGGCCGGCGGGCACGTCGCGCTGCTGTCGCAGGCGACAGGACAGCTGTGGCTGACCACCGTGAAGCAGCTCGAGACCTTCAACTCGGGTTCGGCCGCGACGGTCGATCTCGGCGGCCGCGCCGTCTCGGCCATGGACCCGTCCGGCGTGCTGTTCGCCTACCAGGCCTCGACCCGGACGCTGGTGCGCGCCGACCTGAATGCCGCGGAGCCCTCCACGACGACCACCGCAGTGGCGACGAAGGGCGACGGTGCGAACGTGTCGCTGACCGCGGTCGGCGGCCACTGGGCGCTGCTCGACCCCGACCAGCGCACGCTGTGGGTCGACGGGCGCGCGGTCGACCTCAGCGGGTTCCTGGCGCAGGGGTCGGAGCCGGTGCTGCAGCAGCCGTCGTCCGGCGGCGGCGCGGTGTGGATCGCGTCCGGTTCCGGCCTCGTGAGGGTTCCGCTCGACGGCGGCAAGCCCACCCGCCCGGTCACGCAAGGCGGCGGGTCGGCCGCGGCGCCGGTGACGGTCGCGGGCTGCACCTACGCCGCGTGGAGCGACGGGAACGCCTGGCGCTCCTGCGGGGCTTCGGGCGCGGGGGAGCGGTCGAGGCTGGACGACGTGCCCTCCGGCGCGACCCTCGGCTACCGGGTCAACGGCTCCCGGGTCGTGCTCAACGACAGCCGGTCCGGCGTCGCCTGGGCGGTGCAGAGCGGCAACACGCGCATCGACAACTGGGACGAGCTGGTCTCCAAGAAGACGACGCAGGAGCTCGTCAACCAGAACAAGCAGGACACCACCCCGCAGTACGAGAAGCAGGAGCAGCCTCCCGTCGCCGTCGCCGACTCCTTCGGCGCCCGGCCGGGCCGCGTGACGCCGCTGCCCGTGCTGCTCAACGACTACGACCCCAACGGCGACGTGCTCACGATCGACTCGTTCACTGCCGTTCCGGCGTCGCAGGGCACGCTGGAGCTGACGAACGCCGACCAGCAGCTGCAGATCTCGCTGCCCGACACCGCGACCGGCTCGATCGGCTTCGACTACACGATCTCCGACGGCCGTGGAGGCACGGCGACCGCCCACGTCACCGTGACGGTGCGCACGCCTGCGGAGAACTCGCCGCCGGTCTGCGTGCGGAACGCCAAGGCCGTCGTGCAGGCCGGCGGCCGCGTCTCCTCGCCTGTGCTCGGCGACTGCTACGACCCCGACGGCGACTCCTTCTACCTGTCCGCCGCCTCCATCGCCGCCCCTGACACCGTGACCTTCACCCCGCAGGGACAGGTCGCCTACTCGGACCACGGCGACGGCGCGGGCGTGAAGGATGTGGCGCTGACGCTCTCCGACGGCCGGGCCGAGTCGGCCGGACTGCTCGCCGTGACGGTCCGCCCGCCGGGGCAGGTGCCGATCATCGCCGACCCGTTCGCCGTGCTGGCCTACCAGGGTCAGGAGGTGACGGTCTCGCCGCTCGACCATGTCCGCGGCGGCAACGGCACCGTCCGCCTCAGCACCGTGCCGACGAAGGCCGACGCGACGATCACCCCGGACTACCAGGGCGGCACCTTCCGGTTCGAGTCCGACCAGCCGGGAACGCACAACATCGAGTACTCCGTGACCGACGGCGTGATCACCGCGACCGGCGTGGTCCGCGTGGAGGTGAAGGCGCCGCCCGGGGCGAAGACCGCGCCGATCGCCGTGCCGCACACCGCGTTCATCCGCGAGCAGTCGACGCAGGATGTGGACGTCCTGTCGACCGACATCGACCCGTCGGGTGGCGTGCTGCTGGTCACGGGGGTCACCGATCCGGGCGCGTCCACCGGCGTCCGCGTCCAGGTGCTGCAGCAGCGGACCCTGCGGGTCACGCTGAGCCGTCCGCTCGCCGGTCCCGTCGACTTCCACTACCGCCTGAGCAACGGCCTGGCCGACACCGTCGGCACGGTGACCGTCGTGCAGCTCCCGCCGCTCACGGTCCACCAGCCGCCGATCGCGGCGCCGGACTCGGTGTCGGTGCGCGTGCGCGACGTGGTCGACATCCCGGTGCTGGCGAACGACGTCCAGCCGGACGGCGACAAGCTGACGCTCGACCCGACCCTCGCGACGCCGCTGCCGAGCGGCGCCGGCCTGCTGTTCGTCAGCGGCGACCACCTGCGCTACCTCGCGCCGACGAAACCCGGCAACTACACGGCGGCCTACCGCGTCTCGGGCGAGGACGGGCAGTGGGCGACCGCCGAGGTCACCATCGCCGTCCGCGAGCGCGATGCGGCGACCAACAACCCGCCGGTGCCGAAGACCGTGACGGCGCGTGTGCTCGCCGGAGACACCGTCCGGATCACCGTGCCGCTCTCCGGCATCGACCCGGACGGCGACTCCGTGCAGTTCATCGGCCAGGAGACCAACCCGCAGAAGGGCGCGGTGGTCGCCTCCGGGCCCGACTGGATGGACTTCCAGGCGGGCGACTACGCCGCGGGCACCGACACCTTCACGTACGCGGTGGTCGACGCGCTGGGCGCGCGGGCGACCGGCACCGTCCGCATCGGCATCGCGGCCCGCGTCGAGGGCGCGCGCAACCCGATCGCGGTCGAGGACGACGTGACGGCCAAGCCGGGACGCACGCTGAGCGTTCAGGTGCTCGCCAACGACAGCGACCCCGACGGCAGCCCGCTCAGCGTGACGGCGGTCACCTCGCTCGACGGCAAGGCGCGGGCCAAGGTGAGCGGCGACGTCGTCACCGTCACCGCCCCCAAGACCCAGGGCGCCTACGGGTTCCTGTACACGATCCAGAACCAGCGCGGCGGAACGAGCCAGGCCTTCCTCCGCCTGACCGTCGATGACAAGGCGCCGCCCGCGCGCCCCGTCGTCACCGATACGACCCTCGGGCTGTCCGACATCCTCGGCAAGGACCACGTCGACGTCAATGTGCTGGCGAACGTGTTCTTCGCCGACGGGCCGGTGTCGAGCCTCAAGCTGTCGTTGGTGCCCGGGTACAACACCGACGCCCAGGTGACGTCCTCCAAGCGGCTTCGCATCGCGATCACCGCCAAGAGTCAGATCGTGCCGTTCAAGGTCGCGAACCCCGAGGACGAGTCGGTGGTCGCGTACGGCTTCGTGCACGTCCCCGGCTACGACGACGCGCTGCCGCAGGTGAAGCGTGGAGCGCCCAAGCTTTCGGTGGTCAGCGAGAAGACGCTGACGATCCACCTCAACGACTACATCGTCGCCGTCGGCGGCCGGAAGGTCCGGCTCACCGACGCGGCGACGGTCCGTGCCACGCACGCCAACGGTGACGACCTGGTGTCAGGAAACGACACCCTGCAGTTCACCTCGTCGCCGAGGTACTTCGGGCCGGCCTCCATCTCGTTCCAGGTCACCGACGGATCCAGCGCCACGGATTCGAACGGCAACGTCGCCACCATCGTGCTGCCGATCGACGTCACTCCGCGCGAGAACCAGCCGCCGGTGTTCACGGGCGCCCTCATAGACTTCGAGCCTGGTCAGACGAAGACCATCGACCTGACGAAGGTGACGAAGTACCCGTACGCCAAGGACCAGGGCGAGCTGATCTACTCGATCCAGAACCCGCGCCCGGACGGTGTCAGCGCCTCGATCGACGGGCAGAACCTGACCGTGACGGTCGCCACCGGTGCGCCGAAGGGCTCGACGCCGTCGCTGTCGATCGGTGTGAAGGATGCGGTGAACGCCGGTCAGGCGGGGCGGATCGACATCCAGGTGGTGCCGTCGACGCGACCGCTGGCGAGCCCGCAGCCCGACCGGGTGATCGCGCCGCGCGGCCAGACGACGACCGTGGACGTGCTCGCGAACGACGGCGCCACCAACCCGTTCCCGGGCAAGCCGCTGCAGGTGCTCGCCGTCCGCGGCCTGGGCAGCGGGCTTCCCGACGGGCTCAGCATCACCCCGAGCGCCGACAACTCGCAGCTGCAGATCACCGTGTCACCCACGGCGGCTCCCGCCGACACGACGCTGCAGTACGAGGTGGCGGACGCCACCGGCGATCCCGATCGGTACACGTGGGGCACTGTGACCGTGTCCGTGCAGGACCGTCCTGCGCCCGTGTCCAACGTGCAGATCGGCACGATCGCCGACCGCAGCCTGACGCTCAGCTGGATCCCCGGAGCGTTCAACAACTCGCCGATCACGGGGTTCCAGGTGACGATGGCGAACGCCACGACCGGTCAGGTGCTCTCCACGACGCCGTGCGCGACGACGACCTGCGCGATCACCACGCCCGGCAACGGACCGTCGAATGCCGTGACGCTGACGGTCCGTGCGCAGAACGCGCTCGGTCTGTCCGACCCGACGTCGTACGCCGAGCCCGTGTGGTCGGATGTGATCCCGAACGCGCCGTCCGCGGTGTCGTCCTCGCCGCTCGACCACGGCCTCCGCATCTCGTGGACGAAGCCGGCCGACGCGCCGGGCGCCAGCCCGATCACGTCGTATGTGGTGTCGGTGGGCGGCGTCTCGAACACCCTCCAGGTCTCGGGCTCCGACCCGGTCGGCACCGGGTACTCGCTCAACCTCACCGACCCGGGCATCGCCAACGGCGCGGCGATCGCCTTCTCGGTTTCCTCGCGCAACCAGTTCTACCAAGGCCGGACGACGTGGAACCAGACGCAGGGGAGCGGTGTGCCGGCCGGTGCGCCGACCACCACCGGCGTCGCACCCGTGGCAACGCCGGACACGCAGGCCGGAACCAGCGCGACGCTCAGCTGGTCGGGCGTGTTCGGCGACAACGGCAAGGCGATCACTTCGTACTACGCCGCGGCATTCCAGGGCGGCAACCCGACCTCCTGCCAGGTGAGCGGCGTCGAATCGGGCCAGCCGACCCTGTCGACCAGCGGGCTTCGTCAGGTACAGGGCGGGAGCACCGTCTTCAGCGGGCTGAGCCCGAACCAGACCTACAACTTCATCGTCTACGCCTACAACGGCCAGGGCTGCACCCCCGCGGCGATCGTGAGCGCCACACCGCGCCAGTCGCCGGGCGACGTCACCTCGATCACGGTGGGCCCGCGGCAGCAGAGCGGACGGACCGCCGACTTCGGCGTCACCGTCTCGTACCGCGCGGGCGGCGGCTCCAACCCGCGATTCGACTACCAGCTGCTCAGCGGCGGCGCGGTGGTCGACACGGGCACGCTCGCCGGCACGAGCGGAGTGCTCACCGGTTCCGGCGCCAACCACTACGGCGTGCCGCTGACCGTGCGGATCACCCAGGTCTGCGAGAGCTACCCGGACGGGTCCTCGCTCTGCTCGCCGCAGAGCGCGACCCAAGACCTCGGCGTGGCCGTCGACCTCGCCATCGGCGGCGGCCGCTACGACCCGGCCAGCCACGTCTTCACCTGGACCAGCTGGCCGACGGGCGCCTACGACGCGGTCACCTACAGCTGCGACGGGACGACGCAGCTGCCGATGCCCGCCGCGGGCCAGACCGCATCCTGCACGGCGCCGGCGAACGACCCGTCGCCGACGCTGACCGTGCGCGTCCTGGTCGGCGGCGACACGTACTCGGCCGACTACCCGGGATCGAGCCTCCAATGATCCGCGGACGGCATACTGTCTTCAGCCGCATCCCGCGGCCGACACCCCCTTCCCTGCGGCCGATCGCGCCGCGCCCCGAACCGAAAGAGGCCGGAGCATGACGATGACCCCCGAACAGGCCGGCTGGTTCTCCGGAGTGTTCGAGCGCCTCGTCGGGAACATCGACAAGGTCCTGCTCGGCAAGTCCCACGTGATCCGGCTCGCTCTGACCGCGCTGTTCAGCGAGGGGCACCTGCTGCTCGAGGACTACCCGGGCACCGGCAAGACGTCGCTCGCGCGCGCGATCGCCGAGAGCGTCCGCGGCACGACCAACCGCGTCCAGTTCACGCCCGACCTGCTGCCCGGCGACATCACCGGCGTCAACATCTACGACCAGCGCACGGGTGCCTTCGAGTTCCACCGCGGCCCGGTCTTCGCCAACATCGTGCTCGCCGACGAGATCAACCGCGCCAGCCCGAAGACGCAGTCGGCCCTGCTCGAGGTGATGGAGGAGCAGCAGGTCACCGTCGACGGCGTGCGGCACTCCGTCGGCGCGCCGTTCATGGTCATCGCCACGCAGAACCCGATCGAGCAGGCGGGCACCTACCGGCTCCCCGAGGCCCAGCTCGACCGGTTCCTGATGAAGGCGTCGATCGGCTACCCGGACCACGAGGCGACGCTCCGCATCCTGGAGGGGAGCGAGCGCAGGGCCCACGAGGTCGTCGTGCCAGAGGTCATCTCCGCAGCGACGGTCGTCGAGATGGCCACGCTGGCGCGCGGCGTGCACGTCGACCCGACCA
This sequence comes from Actinomycetes bacterium, assembly GCA_023386675.1. Lineage (GTDB taxonomy): Bacteria > Actinomycetota > Actinomycetes > Actinomycetales > Microbacteriaceae > Leifsonia. Next base: position 4,604 of record JAEWJG010000439.1, on the reverse strand, counting down.
TCAACGACTACGTCTCCCGCCTGGTCGAGGCCAGCCGCACCGCCGACGAGATCCGCCTCGGCGTGAGCGTGCGCGGGGCGCTGGCCCTGCTGCGCGCCTCCAAGACGCTCGCCGCCGCCTCTGGCCGCTACTACGTGACGCCCGACGATGTGAAGGCCCTCGCCGAGCCGGTGCTCGCGCACCGCCTCGTCCTCGACCCGGAGGCGGAGTTCGAGGGCGTCAGTGCCTCCAGCATCGTCGGCCAGCTGCTCATCGAGACGCCGCCGCCCAGCGATCGGGCCGCCGTGTGACCACCGTCACCCGTTCGCAGACCGAGCTGACCAACGCGCGCGCCCGGATCGTCGGCGAGCGCGAGGGCTTCCTCGCTGACGCGATCGTGTGGGCGGTCCGCAGCTCCGCCACTGCGGGCCGCGCGGTCGCGACCCTCGCGCGCAGGGTCGGCTCCGTGGTGACGGCGCTCGGCTGGTCGATGCTGGTCCTCGCCGTGCTGTCGCTCACCGCCGGCTACGTCTGGGGCTGGGTGGAGGCCGTGGTGGCGGGCTGGACGGCCGTGGTGCTGCTCGTGGTCGCCTCCGGCTACCTGATCGGGCGCACCGCGTACGAGGTCGGTCTGTCGCTCCCGGCGAACCGCGTGGTCGTCGGCGACCGGGCCCCCGGGCAGGTGTCCGTTCGCAATCCGCTGCGGCGGAGGCTGCCCGGCGTGCGCGTCGAGGTGCCCGTCGGCCACGGGCTGGCCGAGTTCGCGGCTCCGTCGCTCGCGCCGGCCGAGGAGCACTCCGATGTCTTCGTGGTGCCCACCAGCCGCCGCGGGATCGTGCCGATCGGCCCGGTCCGCACCGTCCGCGCCGACCCGATCGGGCTGCTGCGCCGCGAGGTGGTGTGGGCCGACTCCCTCGACCTGTTCGTGCACCCGCGGACCATCGCCATCCCGAGCATGAGCACCGGGTTCGTCCGGGATCTCGAGGGGTCGCCGACGCGCGACCTCACGGCGAGCGACATCGCGTTCCACGCGCTGCGGGAGTACGTGCCGGGGGACGAGCGCCGCTACATCCACTGGAAGTCGACGGCGAAGACCGGCAGCTACATGGTCCGCCAGTTCGAGGAGACCCGTCGCAGCCACCTCCTGGTGGCGCTGAGTCTGTCGTCGGCGGACTACGCGACCGACGAGGAGTTCGAGCTCGCGGTCAGCGCGACCGGCTCGCTCGGGGTGCGGGCGATGCTCGACTCGCGGACCGTCTCGGTCGTCGCCTCCGCCGCGACGCCGGACTTCGCCAAGCGGATGCTGTTCACCGTCCGCCGGCTGAGCACCGTCAACCGCGGCCGGCTGCTCGACGACCTCGCCGGCGTGGAGACCGCCGACTCTGCGCTCCGGCTGCCCGAGCTGGCGCAGGTGGCGTCGGACGACGCGGCCGGCATCTCCATCGCGTTCCTGATCTGCGGGTCGACGCCGACCGCGGCGCAGCTGCGCGCGGCCGCCGCGCACTTCCCGCTCGGGGTGGACGTGGTGGCCATCGTCTGCGACGAGGGGGCGGTGCCGTCGCTGCGGCGCGTGGCCGACCTCAGCGTCCTCACCATCGGCTACCTGGAGGACCTCCAGCGCAGTCTCGCGAAACGGCTGGCCACCTGATGCCCGCGCGTCGTTCCCCCCGGGCGCTCGTGGACGTCCTCTTCGCCGTCGCCGCCGTAGCGCTCGGCGCCTGGTCGTTCTGGCCCGTGTACCAGTCGGGTGGGTTCGTCCTGATGATGGCGGCGACGCTGCTGCTCGGCACCGTGATCGCGGTCGCGGGATGGGCGTGGCGCCTGCCGAGCATCGTCGTCGCCGGGCTCGTCGTGCTCGTGTACCTCGGCACCGGGGTGCAGCTCGCTGTGCCGTCCGAGGCGGCCGCCGGGGGGCTGCTCCCCAGTCCGGCGGGGTTCACCGACCTGGTCCAGGGCACCTGGCTGAGCTGGAAGCAGCTGGTGACGATCAGCGTCCCGGTCGGCTCGTACCAGGCGCTTCTCGTGCCCGTGTTCCTGCTGACGCTGCTGGCGACGGTGCTGACGGTGACCATCGCCCTCCGGTCGCCGCGGCCCGAGCTCGCCGCCATCCCGCCGGTGCTGCTGGTCGTCGCCGGCATCCTGCTCGGGTCGTCGGTCGCGCCCGTTCCGCTGCTGCTGCTTCTCGCGCTGTTCGCGGTGAACCTGGCGTGGCTGATCCGGTTCCGGCTGCTGCGGCGCTCGGCCGCCGTCCGGTCGCTGCGGGAGCAGAGCGGGCAGCTCGTCGAGACGCGCACCGAGCGGCTCTCGGCCGCCGTGCTCACCACCGCGGGTGCGACGGTCATGCTGCTCGCGGCGGCAGCGGGAGGCATCGCCGCCGCCGCACTGCTGCCACCGCCCGGCGACCGGCAGGTCGTGCGAACGGCTGTCGAGCAGCCGTTCGACCCGCGCCGGTACCCGAGCCCGCTCAGCGGCTTCCGCTCCTACCTGGAGCCGGCGAAGGCCGACGAGCGGATGCTCACGGTCGACGGCCTGCCGCCCGACCGGAGGCTGCGGATCGCGACGCTCGACACCTACGACGGCGTGACGTACGCGGTCGGCAGCGCGGAGACGGCGAGCGCCTCCGGATCGTTCACCCGCGTCCCTTATCGTCTCGACCAGGGCGCGACGACCGGCAAGCGGACGAAGACCACCGTCGTGGTCGGGAGCTACCGCGGCCCGTGGCTGCCCGGGAGCGGGCAGCTCGAGCAGGTGCAGTTCAACGGTCCCAACGCGTCCACGCTCGCCGGCGCCTTCTTCTACAACGACGTGACGGGCACCGGCGCGGTCACCACGTCGCTCCGCAGGGGCGACACCTACACCGAGGAGTCGGTGGTCAAGCCGCTGCTGACCGCCGCGCAGCTGCAGAAGGTCGAACCCGGAACGGATTCGGTGCCCCGGCCGTCCGTCATCCCCGACGAGCTGCAGTCGGCACTGCAGAAGTACACCGCCGGCGTCAGCGGCGCAGGGCCCAAGCTCGCGGCGGCCCTGCGGGGCCTCGCGCAGGACGGCTACATCAGCCACGGGGTCGGGCCGAACGAGCCGGCAAGCCGCTCCGGACACGGCGCCGACCGCATCACCGAGCTGCTCACGAATGTGCCGATGCTCGGCGACCAGGAGCAGTACGCGGTGACGGCGGCGCTGATGGCCCGCCAGCTCGGCTTCCCGGCCCGTGTCGTCGTCGGCTTCGTCGCGCCACAGGGTGCCACGGGCGACGCGGTCATGTTCACCGGGTCCGACATCTCCGCGTGGATCGAGGTGCAGACCACGAACGGCTGGGTCACCGTCGATCCGACGCCGCCGCTCCGCCCCGTGCCCCCGAAGCAACCCGACCAGCCGACGCAGATCTCGCGTCCGCAGACGAACGTGCAGCCGCCCGTCGACGACACCCCGCAGCAGAACGACGAGCCGCCGCAGGCGCAGGTCGACCCGTCGAACCAGCCCAAGCCGAACCCGGTGCTCGACACGCTGCTCGCGGTGCTGGTGGCCGTCGGCTGGACCGTCCTCATCCTCGCGCTCATCGCGTCCCCGTTCCTCGCCGTGCTCGCGGCGAAGTGGCGGCGCCGGACGCTGCGCCGTCGGGCCCCGACTGCCCGCGATCGGATCGTCGGCGGCTGGCGCGAGTTCGCGGACGCGGCGGTCGACCACGGCTACGACCCGCCGCCCGCGGCCACCCGCGTGGAGTTCGCAGACACCATCGGCGGGTCCCGTGCGAACGCGCTCGCGAAGGTCGCCGATAGAGCCACCTACAGCGGCGTTGCGCCCACCCCCGCCGAGGCGGAGTCGGTGTGGAAGGCCGTCGACGACCTGCGCGGACAGCTCGCGAAGCGCGACACGCGCTGGAAGCGGCTGCTCGCGGCGGTCTCGCTGCGCTCGCTCGGCTACCGTGGGAGGGGAAGCGGAAAGGGACAGAGCCGATGAAGTGTCGAGTGTGCGGGACGGAGCTGGCCGAAGGGACGCTGTTCTGCCCCATGTGCGGCAGTTCGGTGACCTCGTCGCGGCTGCGGGCGCCCGAGGTGGCCGACTCGCGGCCCTCGGACACGTCGATCATCTCCGACCGCGTCGCCGAGCGTCCGCCCGCGCCCGCCGTCGCCGGGCGCTTCCCAGGCGAGGTGGAACTGGACGAGGACGGCCTGCCGCCGACCCAGGCCATGACCATCGTGTCGGTCGAGGAGGCGCCTCCGGCGCGTCCCATCGTGCACCGCAGCTACACGCTCAGCTTCTCGACCGGCGATGTGGTCGACGTCACGGGCTCCGGACTCGTCGGCCGCCGCCCGATCACGCAGCCGGGGGAGCACGTCGACCAGCTGGTCGTGCTCTCCGACCCCACCCGCAGCGTCTCCAAGACGCACCTCGAGTTCGGCCTGGAGGGCGATGAGCTCTGGATCTGCGACCGATACTCCGGCAACGGCACGGTCGCGCATCCCCTCGGCGGCGTCGCCCGCCAGTGCGAGGCCGGCCGCCGCTACCGCGTCACGCGCGGCACCCGCGTCGAGATCGGCGACCAGTGGTTCGACGTCTCCTGACCCGCTGACTTCCAGACCCTCCATCGACTACACGAAAAGTGCACGCCAGACAGTGTCTGAGCG
>JAEWJG010000438.1 GCA_023386675.1 Actinomycetes bacterium | reverse complement strand
CCATCGCGGAGGGCATCGGCGCGGCGCTCGGCGTCCCGACCGCCTCCATCGACCCCGCCGACGCGGAGGCGCACTTCGGCTGGATCGGGAGGTTCTTCGCCGCAGACATCCCCGCCTCGAGCGCCCTCACCCGCGCCCGCCTCCACTGGGAGCCGACCGGCCCCACCCTCCTCGAGGACCTCGCGAACGGCGCCTACACCGCCTGACGCGCCCGCGAGCACAGGGAAAACGTCGCCGATCCAGTCGATCGGCGACGTTTTCCCTGTGGTCGGCGGCTAGGCGGGAGCGGGGGGTGTGGCGGGCGGCGCCTCGGGTGGGGGCGCCGGGGCCGTGGCGTCGGTGGTGGTCTCGCCGGGGTTCACCAGCACGTCGTCGAAGGTCGCCCTCTCGTCGGCGGTCCGCTGATCCCAGTGCGGCTTGCGGGCCGCGTAGAAGATCAGCGGAGGGACGCCGAGGATGACGACCACCACGCCGACCAGCAGCGGGTACGCCCATCCAGGAGCGCCGGCCGCGAACCCGGCGGGCGGCACGAAACCGAGCGCGAAGGCCGCGAAGCAGGCGACGAAGCCGATGGTCGCGATCAGTCCCATCGCCGGCGTCCGGTACGTCCGCTTCACCTCCGGGTGGGAGCGGCGCAGCCGCATGGCCGCGGCGAACATCAGCATGTACATGATCAGGTAGAGCGCGGCCGCCATGTCCACGAGCAGGATGAACGCGGTGTTGATGTTCGGCACGAAGATGAACAGCGCCGCCAGCAGCGTCACGACGATCCCCTGCACGTTCAGGATGCCGACCTGCACGCCCGCCTTGTTCCTCCGCTGCAGGAAGGTCGGCAGGTAGCCGGAGCGGGCAGCCGCCAGCAGGCCGCGGGAGGGACCGGCGATCCAGGTCACGACGGACGCGAACGCACCGAGCGCGATCAGCAGCGAGATGACCGGGGTCGCCCATCCCATCCCCCAGGTGTCGAAGTACGTCTGGAAGGCGAGGTTGATGCCGGTCGTCAGCCCCAGCTTGCTCGACGGCACCGCGACCGCGATCGCGATGGTCGGGAAGATGAAGATGCCGAGGATCAGGATGGACGAGATCAGCACCGTCTTCGGGTAACCGGTGCCCGGGTTCTTCATGTCGTTCGCGTGCACCGCGTTCACCTCCATGCCCGCGTAGGCGAGCACGTTGGAGACGATGAGCACGATGGACGCGATCCCCGTGAACGGCGGGATGATGGCCGACGCCTGCATCGGCGTCTGGCTGGTCTGCCCCGTGCCGAGCCAGATCGCCCCGAACACGATCAGGAGCACGCCCGGGAAGAGGGTGCCGGCCAGACCAGACCACGACCCGACCTTGGCGAACAGGTTGCCGCCGCGCAGGGTGATGAACGTCGAGAACCAGTAGATGACGAGGATCACGACGGCCGTGTAGAACCCGGAGTTCGCCAGGTTCGGGTCGAGGAACACGAACGCCAGCGACGCCGCGATGAACGCGATCTGGGTCGGGTACCAGACCACGTTCTGCACCCACTGCAGCCAGATCGCCTGGAACCCCCACCGTTCGCCGAACGCCATCCGGACCCAGGTGAACACGCCGCCCTTCCACCCCGTCGCGAGCTCGGCGGCGACCAGCGCCACCGGGACCAGGAAGAAAATCGCCGGGATGATGAACAGCGTCACGGAGCCGAGTCCGTAGCCGGCCATGGCGGGCAGGCTCCGGAGCGAGGCGACGGCGACCACGGTCAGGATCGCGAGCTGCATCACGCTCATGAACTTGGTCGAGGTCGTGGCCGGCGATCCGATGGCCGGCTTGTGCGGCACGGCGCCGAACGGATGCGGCTTGACGTGCTCGACGGACGGCGCCGGCGTGCCGTCGGCGCGCTGGGGAGCCGTACCGCTCTTGCGCGGCTCGCTGGTTGCGGTCATGATCCGATCCCTCCTCAGTGCGTGAAGGAGGCCGCCTGGCCCTCGGTGGGCATCGGGCTCTCCAGACGGTCGAGGTAGTCGACGGCCTCCCGGATGTCGCCGATGAGCGACTCCGCGAGGTTGCGGCTGAGCCCGTTGCGGACGACGATCCGCTGGACGGTGAGGTCGCTCAGGTCGTCGGGCATCGGGTAAGCGGGGATCAGCCAGCCCTTGAGCCGGAGGCGCTCGGACAGGTGGTACAGCGTCCACTTGTCCGTGTGCCCCTTCTTGAGCTGCCAGGCGAAGACGGGGATATCCGAGCCGTCGTTCCACAGGTCGAAGGCCGGCATCTTCGCGATCTCGCCCGACAGGTAGAGCGCGACATCCTGCGACGCCTTCTGGACGCGGTAGTAGCCGTCCCACCCGAGCCGGAGGAACAGGTAGTACTGCAGCAGCACCTGCGCGCCCGGGCGGGAGAAGTTGAGCGCGAAGGTCGGCATGTGACCGCCGAGGTACGTGACGTCGAAGACGAGGTCGGACGGCAGGTCGTCGACCGTCCGCCAGACCACCCAGCCGAGACCCGGGTAGACCAGGCCGTACTTGTGGGCGGAGGTGCTGATCGAGACGACGCGGTCGACCCGGAAGTCCCACGCGAGGTCCTTCTGCAGGAACGGCGCGATCATCCCGCCCGAGGCGCCGTCGACGTGGATCTTGACGTCGAGTCCGGTGTCGGCCTGGATGCGGTCGAGCGCCTCCGAGATCTGCTGCACCGGCTCGTACATGCCCGTGTAGGTGACCCCCATGATCGCGACGACGCCGATGGTGTTCTCGTCGACGTACTTCTCGAGGTCGTGGCCGTCGAGAACCTTGTGGTCGTCGCTGATCGGCACGTAGCGCGCCTCGACGTCCCAGTAGTTGCAGAACTTCTCCCAGC
>JAEWJG010000430.1 GCA_023386675.1 Actinomycetes bacterium | reverse complement strand
CGCCCCCCCGGGGGGTGCGGGGCGCCCCCCCCCCCCACGACAGCACCGGCCGCAGTTCCGCCAGCGTCAACGCGTAGCCGGTGTCGGGGTCGGTAGCGCTCCGGGCGAAGACCACGCCGGCGACCTGACCGTTGACGTCGAGGAGAGGTCCGCCCGAGTTGCCCGGACGGACGCTCCCGCGCAGGGAGTAGATGTCCCGGTCGACGCTGCCGCTCTGGTAGATGTCCGTGCCGCGGGCGGTGAGGCGGTCGCGGACGCGCTGGGGCGAGATCGTGAACGGTCCGTCGCCCGGGTAGCCGGCGGCGTAGGCCGCGGCGCCGGCGGTGAGGTCGGGGCCGATGTCGAGCGGGGCGGCCGTGAGGGCGGCCACGTCGAGCACGGCCAGGTCGCGGGACGGGTCGAAGGCGATGAGGGTCGCCCGCTCGACGTTCGTGCTCCCCGACTCCCGCACGACGACGGAGGAGGCGCCCGCGACCACGTGCGCGTTGGTGACGACGCGGCCGCGCTGCACGACCCATCCACTGCCCTCCGAGTCGACACCGCAGGCGGGCTTCGAGGCCAGCACGGTGACCACGGACTGCTCCGATCGCGAGACGGCGGCAGGGACGGACGCGTCCGGCTCGGGCACGGCGCGGATCGTCTCACCGCCTTCGAACACCTTCGGCAGCCCCGCGCCCGCGAGGGCGTCGTCCATGGCGCCGAGCACGGTGGTCGAGGGGAGCGGAGCCACGCTGTTCAGCGTGGCCACGACCCGCGACGAGTCGGCGGCCTGCACGACGGTGGCGAGGCTGGTCGCCATGGCGAAGCCCGCGAGCAGCCACACGACGACGGCCCAGGTGGCCAGGCCCAGGACGGCGCCGACCAGCGAGTCTAGCCAGCGGACGGGACCGTGGCGAAGCACCTTGCCGAGGATGGACGCGAGAGCGCCGGCGAGGGCGTAGACGACGCCCGCACAGACGAGGATGACGACGGCCGCGACGACGGAGCGCTGGGTCACCCCGCCGAACCCGGCGTCCGCGAACCAGCCGACGACGACCGGCGCGAGCATCAGGCCCAGCCACAGCCCGATGCCGAGTCCGATGAGCGTTCCGGCGGACCGGATCGCGCCCTTGGTCCACCCTGCGGCGATCGCCAGGACGGCGAGCACCACGAGCACGACGTCGACCACGATCTCCACGATGGCCACCCTGCCCCACCAGACTGGATGACTGCTCAACTCGTGGCGTGTACTCTCCGAGGCCCAGAGTAAGAGGAGCGAACATGTCCGATCCCCGAGCCAATGGCGACGACGAGAGAGAAGACCTCGACCCGGGCGAGCGTCAGTACACGAGCGCGGATCTCACCGCGCACGACCCCGTCGAGGGTCAGATCCACGAGGACGGCGAGGAGCCCGCTTAGAGCCGGCCGTCCTCCTCGTCACCGTCGTCGACCGACTCGGGCGCGGGCTGCGGCGCCGGCACGATATCCGGATCCATCTGCTCTTCCGGGACGACGTCCGGGAAGTCGGCGGTCTGCTGGTCGCTCTGTCTGGCCATGCGCGAACGTTACGCCTCCGGGCCTGGCACGGATAGTCCCTTCGGGACCGCTTCGCACGTCGGCGTCGAAGGCGTAACGTTCCCGCTCAGGCTGTGGGGTCGGGGCCGCCTGGCCCGCCCGCCGTTCCCGCCGGCGGCTTGCGCCGGGCGGTGAGCAGCACGATCACCACGCCGATGATCGCCAGGACGACGATGGCGATGGCGATGCCGATCACGAGTCCCAGGTCGGTCCCGTTCGACGCCGCCGTCGGCTGCGGTGTGGATGCGGTTGCCGTCGCCGGCGCGGTGGCCCCGGCTCCGGAGGAACCGCCGCCCGAGGTCGCCGTCGCCCCAGGGGCGGATTCGGCTCCGCACGGCGTCGCGGCCGAGCCCTCTGCGGCCTTCGCGCCCGCCGGCGGCTGGTACGTGAACGCGTAGGACGACGAGACGGTGTGCCCGTCCGCCGACACGACCTGGTACGTGACCGTGTACGAACCCGCAGGTCCGAGAGCCACCGGGGCGCTCACCTTCGTGTCGGCGACCGTCGCGCATCCCGTCTCGAAATGCCGCGTGGCCGTGCCAGGCCCGGTGACGGTCAGCAGGTTCGTCGACCCGTCGCCCGACAGATCGAGCACGCGGTCGTTGAAGGTGACGGTGACCGACTCCGGAGGCGTCGTCACAGTGGAGTCGGCAGCCGGGTCGCTGCCGACGACGTAGTCGTGCGCCGCCGCGACGGAGGCCGGGACCAGCACGAGAGCGGCGACCGCGGCGAAGCCGACGGCCCCGGCGAGAAACCTGGTCCTCATCCCTGCACCTTACGCTCGGCGCCGCGGCCCGCACGGGTGAGCGCGAACACGGCGATCACCAGCGCGATCGCTCCAAGCGCCAGTCCGCCGACACCGACCGCGATCGAGACGACCGTCGCCGTGGTGCCGGAGTCGGTGGCCTGGGGTCTCGGCGCGTCCGTCGCCAGCAGGGCGCTCGAGCCGCCCTCGGAGGGCGCCGGTGTGTCGATGTAGAGCGTCGGCGCGGGATGCTCCGGCTCCTTACCGGATGCCGGGGTCGGCTGGTCCCAGTCGACGACCGTGCCGTCGGAGTAGTACTGATGCGCGGGCAGCTCGACCGAGCCGGTGTCGGGGACGGCGCCCGCCGAGACGGTGAACTGCTGGAACTGCCCTGGCGCGATCTGCACGCCGCTGGCAGCGGTCCAGGTCACCCGGATCGGGGCTTCGGTGATCGTGCCGTCATCCGTCTTCACCGGCTTGGCGAGCTTCTCGGTGTCGACCGTGGTGGTCCATCCCGCCAGCGGCAGGTAGCTGACGGAGGTGAACGGCGTGGTCGTCGGGAGGTCGACGACGACCTTCACGGTGCCGGCGGTCGCGGACTCGTTCGGCACCTTGAAGGTGAGGTCGGTGTAGCTGCCGGGCGTCGCCTGGCCGGGATCGACGTGGACGTGGGCATCGGCCGCGAGCGGCGCTCCGAGCAGGAGCAGAGCGGTGGAGGCCGCCGCGACGGACGCGGCGAACGTGGACTTCTTCATGGGTTTCCCTTGAGCGATCGGATCGTCGGTGAGCGCGTGCGCGCGTGGCCGGCCGCCTCCGGAGGCTCCGGAGGCGGTCAGAACGCGCAGGCGAGTGCCGGCGGCCCGCGGTGACGCAGCCGGGCGAGCGGGAGGCCGAGGTCGCGCAGCCGCGCAGGCTCGGCGGCCGCCACCGGGACGACGGCGGAGCGCACCGGCACGGGGATGGCGACGAGGCGACCGGCCGCGCGCGCGACGCGCACCCGAGCCGTCTGGAACAGTCCCCAGAACGCCTGCTCGCCGAAGCGCAGGGCCACCACCGTGATCAGGACGGCCGTGGCGTGGGTCAGCCACATCGAGGGGGCCAGCTCCGAGCCGTGAGCGGCCGGCATCGCGCCGGTCGCCATCACGAGTTGCATCCCCGTGTGCATGTGGGTCATCCCGGCCGGTGCGGTGAACCGCGCGCCGCCCTCGCCGAGCGAGAACAGAGCGTGGAAGAGGAACTGGCTGAGGCCGACCGCCGCCACCAGGCGCCAGAGCGAGAGCCGCCGGGCCGTGAGTGCGATCGACCCGAGGGTCGCGAACGTCAGGCTGAGCGCGAGCGCGACCGGACCGGGCGCCGCCCCGCCGCCTGCGACATGGAAGAGCGCGGCGACGAAGATCGCGGTCGTCGAGGCGAGCATGCCGCGACAGACGCGAGCCCACCTCGTTCCCATGCGCATCCTCCGTCTCGACAGGCTCTTCGTCGCCAGTCTACGGAACGGATGTCGCGGGGCTGTTCGCAGGGAGCACGGGACCACTACTGGGGTGACGCGGCCCCACGGCGCGAATCCTTCGGCGCGTTATCCTGTGCGGGTGGCGGTGGAGACATGGCGGCGGCGGGTGCTGGTGGTGGAGGACCACGCCCTCATGCGCTCGCTCGTGATCGACGCTTTCGCGCAGCGCGGATTCCACGCCGCCGGGGCCGCCGACGCCGCCACAGCGCTCGAGCTGGCGGCCAGCACAGACCCCGACCTGCTCGTCACCGACATCGACCTCGGACACCGGCCGAACGGCGTGGAGCTCGCGACCATCCTGCAGCAGCGCGCCCCGCACGTCGCGGTGATGTTCCTCAGCAACCTCTCGCGGGATGCTGCCGCCGCGCAGGCCCGCAGCACGGTCGCGAACGCCTCCTTCGTCAACAAAGGCGCCGTGGAGTCGGTGGAGGAGCTGGTCGACGCCGCCGAGGCCGTGCTGGCCGACCGGCCGGTCGCCCGTGAGCACGTCGGGACGGATGCGCGCTCCCGCCTGCTCGGACTGACCACGGCGCAACTGGAGACGACCCGGCTGCTCGCGGCCGGACTGTCCAACGCCGAGATCGCCCGCCGGCGGAACGTCACCGTCCGCGCGGTGGAGAAGAGCGTCGAGCGCGTCTTCGCGGCGCTCGGGCTCGCCGGCGGCGAGCGGACGACACCGCGCGTCGCCGCGGCGACCCTCTACACGGCGACCTTCGGCGACCCGGCGACCGGGCTCTGACCCCTGATGACGACGTTCCGCCGCTCGATCGCGCGTTCGTACGGCCCCAGCGCGATCACCTGGTGGACGTGGCTGCTCTCGCTGCCGTTCGCCCTCACCGTGATGTCGGGGGCGCAGTACGTCGCCGGCGGCGCGGTCGCTGTGCTCGGCGTGAACCTGCTGCAGCACGCCATCCTCGGCGGCCTGCTGCTCCTCGGGGTAGCGCTCCTGCGCGTGGTCCGCGGGCGTGGGCGGCCGCTCGCCGTGTACGCCATCTGGGCCCTCGTCGGCGCCACCCGGCCGCTGCTGTTCCTCGAGGCGGGCGGCCTGCTCGGCATCCCGGTCGCGCCCGGCGACCTGGCCGGGCGGATGGTGGTCAACCTCGTGGTCTGCGTCGTCGTCTTCGGCCTGATCGCCGTCGGGGTCGACCTGGTGCGCGAGCACCGCGGGGTGTTCCGCCGTCTCCGCGCCGCACAGCAGGCGTCGGAGCTCGACATCGCGTGCGCCGCCGAGCGGCTGGGGCGGCTGCGCAGCACCGCGGTCGACGAGGTGCTGTCGGCGATGGAGGAGGCGGCCGCAGCGGTCTCCGCGGAGCGCCTCGAGCCCCGCGAGGCGGCCCAGCTCCTGCGCACGCTGGCCGAGGATGTCGTGCGGCCGGCCAGCCACCGCGTCTACCGGGACGAACCCGCCGAGGGCGCACCTGACGCGGTGCCGCTCGGCCGCGGTGAGTGGTCCGCATCGGTGATCGGCGGGATGCACGCGGCACCGCCGCTCGACACCGCGCTGCTGTACACGGCGCTGGTCATGCCCTTCGGCCTGACGCTGTTCGGGCTGTCCGGCCTGTTCCCGGTCGCGACCGGGCTCGCCGTCCTCCTGGCGACGGGCGCCGCGGCGACCGTCGTGCCGCTGCCCGCGCGGCCGATCCCTCGTCTGCTCGCGCTGCTGGCCGTCTCCGTGGTGATCGGTGTCCTCCTCGCTTCGGCCGGGGCGGCCGCTCTGGCGCTGACGGGCCGGGACGGATCGTCGGCATGGTTCCAGGCGCTCACGTATCCCGTGATCGCACTCGGTGTCGCGCTGGTCTCGTCCCTGACAGTGCGCGTCCGCAACGACCAGGCGGAGCTGGAGCGGGCCCTGCAGGCGAACGTCGGCACGGCCGCGCGGATCCGCGCCGAGTACGACCGCGAGCGGGCCTCGCTCGCCCGCCTTCTCCACGCCGGTGTCCAATCGGAGCTGATCGCCGGCGCGCTGGCCCTGACCGCGGCACCGCCGGGCGGCCCGGACACGACAGCGCTCCGCATCGCCGAGGTCGTCGGACGCGCCCGTGACGCCTTGCAAGGCGGACACGACGAGCCGCACGCCGCCGACGAGGTCCGGGCGCTGGTGGAGAGCTGGTCGTCCGCGATCGAGCTCCGGGCGCGCTACGGCGACGGGGTGTGGGAGCGACTCGCCGATCCGGCGCGCGCCTCCGCCGTGGTCGACACCGTCTCGGAGGGGCTGGCCAACGCCGTGCGGCACGGTGACGGCTCCCTGGTCGAGGTCGAGCTCCGATCGAGCGGAACGGACGGGGTCGAGGTCGTCATCGCCTCGGGCGGGACTCTCGACACGCGCGGCCCGGGCATCGGGCTGAGACAGCTCGCAGAGCGCGGGACGGTTGCGCTCAGCGAACGCGCCGGGCGTATCGAACTCGTCGTCGCGATCCCCTGACGCCGTGCTGAGAACACCGTCGTAGCAGCCGTACCGCGCGGTGCCACATCGCCGCGACACGCCTAGATTCACAAGGGACGCGCCTCGCGGCCGTCGCGGTTCCGGATGGGGGCCCCTGCGTGACCCGAACGCGTGGGATGAGCCCCCGACCGGAATCTATTCGTCTGCATTGATGGAACATCCAGACGAAATCGGGTAGAAAAGATCGGTACGACTTTCGCGCCACCCCCCGGCGCGACGCCCCCGACCTCCCAGGAAGACCCAGCAGCTTGCCTCAGTCCACTCCTTCCGTGCGGCCTCGCCGCTCGGCGAAGGCACCCATCGTGGTGGATGTGGACCAGCAGCCGGAGCTCTCGGCCGACCCGGTCAGCGCGTTCACCACCCCCGAGCAGCTGACCGC
>JAEWJG010000268.1 GCA_023386675.1 Actinomycetes bacterium | reverse complement strand
TCGTCATCGTCGGCGCCGGCGGCGCCGGGATGCGCGCGGCGATCGAGGCGGGCCCCCACGCCCGCACCGCCGTGATCTCGAAGCTCTACCCCCCCCGCTCGCACACGGGCGCGGCGCAGGGCGGCATGGCCGCAGCGCTCGCGAACGTCGAGGAGGACAGCTGGGAGTGGCACACCTTTGACACCGTCAAGGGCGGTGACTACCTCGTCGACCAGGACGCGGCGGAGATCCTCGCCAAGGAGGCCATCGACGCGGTCATCGACCTCGAGAACATGGGCCTGCCGTTCAACCGCACGCCCGAGGGCAAGATCGACCAGCGCCGCTTCGGCGGCCACACCCGCGACCACGGCAAGGCGCCGGTTCGCCGCGCCTGCTACGCGGCCGACCGCACCGGCCACATGATCCTGCAGACGCTGTTCCAGAACTGCGTGAAGCTGGGCATCAACTTCTTCAACGAGTTCTACGTGCTCGACGTGATCATGAACGAGGTCGACGGCGTCGACCAGCCCGCGGGCGTCGTCGCGTACGAACTGGCGACCGGTGAGCTGCACGTCTTCCACTCGAAGGCGATCATCTTCGCGACCGGCGGCTTCGGCAAGATCTTCAAGACCACCTCCAACGCCCACACCCTCACGGGCGACGGCGTCGGCATCATCTGGCGCAAGCGCCTGCCGCTGGAGGACATGGAGTTCTTCCAGTTCCACCCGACCGGCCTCGCCGGCCTCGGCATCCTCCTCACCGAGGGCGCCCGCGGCGAAGGCGCCATCCTCCGCAACGCCTCCGGCGAGCGGTTCATGGAGCGCTACGCCCCGACCATCAAGGACCTGGCGCCGCGCGACATCGTCGCCCGCTGCATGGTCCAGGAGGTCGCGGAGGGACGCGGTGCCGGGCCGCACAAGGACTACGTGCTCCTCGACTGCACCCACCTGGGCGCCGAGGTGCTCGAGACCAAGCTGCCGGACATCACCGAGTTCGCCCGCACCTACCTGGGCGTCGACCCGGTCGTCGAGCCGGTGCCGGTCATGCCGACCGCGCACTACGCGATGGGCGGCATCCCGACCAACACGGCCGCCGAGGTGCTGCGCGACAACACCACCGTCGTCCCCGGCCTCTACGCCGCCGGCGAGTGCGCGTGCGTCTCGGTGCACGGCTCCAACCGACTCGGCACCAACTCGCTGCTCGACATCAACGTGTTCGGCAAGCGCGCGGGCAACAACGCGGTCGAGTACGTCAAGACCGCCGAGATCGTCCCGCTGCCGGAGGACCCGGCGGCCGGCGTCCGCGGCATGATCGACAGCCTGCGCGGCTCCACCGGCACCGAGCGGATCGCCGCGATCCGCAAGGAGCTGCAGGACGAGATGGACCGCAACGCGCAGGTGTTCCGCACCGACGAGTCCCTCGCCCAGGTGACCGAGACCATCCACCAGCTGCGCGAGCGCTACCGCAACGTGCAGGTGCAGGACAAGGGCAAGCGCTTCAACACCGACCTGCTGGAGGCCGTCGAGCTCGGCTTCCTGCTCGACCTCGCCGAGGTCGTCGTCTACTCCGCGCGCAACCGCAAGGAGTCCCGCGGCGGCCACATGCGCGACGACTTCCCGAAGCGCGACGACGAGAACTACATGCAGCACACCATGGCCTACCTCACCGGCGACCCGCACTCGTCGGACGCGGCAGACCACATCACGCTCGACTGGAAGCCCGTCGTCGTGACCCGCTACCAGCCGATGGAGAGGAAGTACTGATGTCGAACGCCGTGCTCGAGACTCCCCCGGCCCCCGAGGCGCCGGTCGAGTCGTTCACCGTGACCCTGATCATCCGCCGCTTCGACCCGGATGTGGACTCGGAGCCGCGCTGGCAGGACTTCGACGTCGAGATGTTCCCGACCGACCGCATCCTGGACGCGCTGCACAAGATCAAGTGGGAGCAGGACGGCTCGCTGACGTTCCGCCGCTCGTGCGCCCACGGCATCTGCGGCTCCGACGCCATGCGCATCAACGGCCGCAACCGCCTCGCCTGCAAGACGCTGATCAAGGACCTCGACATCTCGAAGCCGATCTACGTCGAGGCGATCAAGGGGCTTCCGCTCGAGAAGGACCTCATCGTCGACATGGAGCCGTTCTTCGAGTCGTACCGCGAGGTGCAGCCGTTCCTCGTCGCGAACTCCAAGCCGGAGAAGGGCAAGGAGCGCGTCCAGTCGGTCGCCGACCGCGCCCGCTTCGACGACACGACCAAGTGCATCCTCTGCGCCGCGTGCACGTCGTCCTGCCCGGTCTTCTGGACCGACGGCCAGTACTTCGGCCCGGCGGCCATCGTCAACGCGCACCGCTTCATCTTCGACTCCCGCGACGACAACTCGCAGGTGCGCCTGGACATCCTCAACGACAAGGAGGGCGTGTGGCGCTGCCGCACGACCTTCAACTGCACCGACGCATGCCCCCGAGGCATCCAGGTGACGCAGGCGATCGCCGAGGTCAAGCAGGCCATCATGCGCGGGCGCCGCTGAGGCGCGGCACCGCCGACATACCCCGAGCCCGGGCGCGCTGAGCGCCCGGGCTCGCGTCGTATCCACGCGCGTACGGCGTCGCTATCCTGACGGCGTGGCCAAGAAGTCCAGACCCGCGCCGGTGGTGCCCGACCCCGAGCTCCAACGCGCCGAGGGGGATGTGCCTCCTGAGCTCACGTTGAAGGCGCGCCTCCTCGAGCGAGCCGACCCGCTGCGGCAGCGGCTGCAGAAACCGGTGGCGCGGGTGTCCCGCTGGGCCAGATGGGTGGAGGCGCTGCGGCCGTACCGCGTCTACATCAACTACTCGCACTCGGACGGCAACCTCCGCGCCGCCGGCATGGGGTACCAGTCGCTGTTCGCCGTCTTCGCTGCGATCTGGCTGGGATTCTCGATCCTCGGGGCGTGGCTGTCCAGCGACGAGCGGCTGTTCAACGCGATGGTGGCACTCGTCAACCGATTGGTGCCCGGCCTCATCTCCAGCGGGTCGCACACGGGCGCGATCTCGCCGGAACAGCTGGCGAGTGCGACCTCGTTCGGGTGGACGGGGGTGGTCGCCGCCGTCGGCCTGATCTGGACCGCGATCGGGTGGCTGTATTACACGCGCCAGGCGGTGCGCGCCGTGTTCGGGCTCTCCCGCGACACGACCAACTACGTCCTGCAGAAGGTCCGCGATCTCGGGCTCGCCCTGGTCTTCGGCGTGCTGTTCGTGCTCTCGGCGCTGGTCAGCATCCTGAGCACGCAGGCGCTGAACCTCCTGCTCGATGTCCTCGGCCTGAGCTCCGACTCGTTCTGGACGAACGCGGCGTATCGCTTCTCGGGCCTCGTCGTGTCGGTGGCGCTGAACATCGTCACCCTCGGAGCGATGTTCCGCGTGATGTCCCGGGTGCTGATCCCGTGGCGCAACCTGGTCTTCGGCGCGCTGCTCGGCGCGCTCGTGCTCGCCGGATTGAGCGCGCTCGGCGGACTCCTGCTCGGCGGCGCGTCCAAGAATCCGCTGCTCGCGACCTTCACGGTGTTCATCGGCTTGCTGCTGTGGTTCAACCTGATCTCCAAGGTGATCCTGCTGTCGGCGTCGTGGATCGCGGTCGGGATGTTCGACAGCGGCCTGTCCCCGCGGCTGCTGACAGAGGAGCAGCTCGAGGCGGAGCAGGCCGCCGCCGAGCACGAGGCACGGGTGCTGGTGGCGAGAGCCGAGCTGTCGGACGCGCGGGACGCGCTGGGCCGCGCTCGCTGGTTCGCGCGGCTGCCCGCGCAGCGCCGGCTCGGGAAGGCGGAGGCGCGGCTCAACGACCTGCTAGACGCCGCCCCCGGTCCCGAGAACGCTGTCGGCGCCCGCCGGTAGGCTGGAGGCATGCCCTCGAGTTCTCTGCGCATCGCGACGATCAACGCCAACGGCATCCGCGCCGCCTTCCGCAAGGGCATGGACTCGTGGCTCGCGGGACGCGACGTCGACATCCTGGCGATCCAGGAGGTGCGCGCGTCCACGGAAGACCTTCAGGGACTGCTCGGCGACGGCTGGGACGTGGTGCACGACCCGGCGACGGCGAAGGGCCGCGCGGGCGTGGCGATCGCCAGCCGGCACCGCGCGTCCATCCACCGGGTGGAGCTCGGTCCGACCGAGTTCGACAGCGCCGGCCGGTGGCTGGAGGCCGACTACGAGGTCGACGGCACGGTGGTCACCGTGGTGAGCGCGTACGTCCACTCGGGCGAGGCGGGCACCGACAAGCAGGTCGAGAAGTACCGCTTCCTCGATGCGATGGAGGCGCGCCTGCCCCAGCTGCAGAAGCACAACGAGCTGGCGGTGGTGATGGGCGACCTCAATGTCGGCCACCGCACGCTCGACATCCGCAACTGGAAGGGCAACGTCAAGCGTGCCGGCTTCCTCCCCGAGGAGCGCGCCTACTTCGACCGCATCCTCGGGGCCGAGGGGGACGAGGCGTACAACGCGGGCGCCGGTCTCGGCTGGGTGGATATCGTCCGCCGTCACGCGGGCGAGGTCGAGGGCCCCTACACATGGTGGTCGTGGCGCGGTAAGGCGTTCGACAACGACTCGGGCTGGCGGATCGACTACCAGCTGGCCACGCCGTCGCTGGCCGAGCGGGTACAGGATGTCGCGGTGGACCGCGCGGCCGCGTACGACGAGCGATGGTCCGACCACACGCCCGTGGTCGTCGACTACGCGCTCTGACTCCACCTCCTCACGACTTCGAAAGCAGAACCATGAACACTCGTCCCCGTCTCTACTCGGGCATGCAGCCCTCGGCCGACTCCCTGCACCTCGGCAACTACATCGGCGCGCTCCTCCAGTGGAAGGAGCTGCAGAGCACGCACGACGCCTTCTTCTCGGTCGTCGACCTGCACGCGATCACGGTCGCGCAAGACCCGGCGGAGCTCCGCGAGAAGACCCGGCGCACGGCGGCGCAGTACATCGCGGCGGGCATCGACCCATCCGCCTCCACCCTGTACGTGCAGTCGCACGTTCCCGCGCACGCGCAGCTCGCCTGGGTGCTCAACACCATCACCGGCTTCGGCGAGGCGTCGCGCATGACGCAGTTCAAGGACAAGTCGGCGAAGCAGGGCTCGGACGCCACCTCCGTCGGGCTGTTCGCCTACCCGATCCTGATGGCGGCCGACATCCTCCTCTACGACACCGAGATCGTGCCGGTCGGCGACGACCAGCGCCAGCACGTCGAGCTCACCCGCGACCTCGCGGAGCGGTTCAACGGCCGTTTCGGGCAGACGTTCGTCGTGCCGCAGGCCATGATCCTGAAGGACAGCGCCCGCATCTACGACCTCCAGAACCCGACGTCGAAGATGTCGAAGTCCGCGGACTCGGGCGCCGGCATCATCTGGCTGCTCGACGAGCCGGACGTGACGCGCAAGAAGATCATGCGCGCCGTGACCGACACCGACGGCGTCGTCGCGTTCGATCGGGAGGGCAAGCCCGGCATCTCCAACCTGCTGAGCATCTACTCCGCGCTCTCAGGTCGCTCCATCGAGTCGGTCGAGCTGGAGTTCGAAGGCAAGGGCTACGGCGACTTCAAGAAGGGCCTGGTGGAGGTCGTGGTCGAGGAGTTCACGCCGGTCCGGCAGCGCGCCCTCGATCTGCTCGGCGACCCGGGCGAGCTCGACCGCATCCTGGCCGTCAACGCCGAGCGCGCGAGCGAGGTCGCCGAGGCCACGCTGGCGAAGGCCTACGAGCGCGTCGGGTTCCTGCGACGGGCGCGCTGATGCCACGCCCGGTCGTGCTGTCCGGGGAGCGGGTCGTCCTGTCGACGCCGACCGAGGCCGACGTCGACCGGATCGCCGAGGTGTGCGCCGATCCGGCGATCGCTCGGTGGACGACTGTGCCCGAGCCGTACGAGCGCCGCCACGCGGTCGGGTTCGTCACGAGCGTCGTCCCCGACGGGTGGGCGAGCGGACGGGTGTGCACCTGGGCGATCCGCACGGGCGGCGTGCTGGTCGGCATGGTGAGCATCGGCGACATCCACCAGCACCGGGGTGAGATCGGGTTCTGGCTTGCACCGGAGGCCCGCGGCCTGGGCGTGATGTCGGAAGCCGTGCGGGTCGTGACCGACTGGGGCTTCTCACCAGAGGGGCTGGGGCTGCGCCGGATGGTGTGGCGGGCGCTCGCCGGCAACGCGGCCAGCGCGGCGGTGGCCCGGCGGGCCGGGTTCCGCTGGGACGGCGTGATGCCGGGCGGCGCGGAGC
>JAEWJG010000395.1 GCA_023386675.1 Actinomycetes bacterium | reverse complement strand
CGGGGTGCTGCTCGTACGGCCACTCGGCCTCCGGGATCATGTACTCGAGCGTGGTGTAGCTGCCGTCCATCGTGGCGGCCAGCGACGGAGGCCCGGGGAAGCCGATCACACGCCAGCCGACGCGGTTGTCGTTCCCGCCGTAGACCGGGTCGCCGTAGAACCCCTGCCGGGTGTTCAGCACCAGGAGCGGGAAGAACTCGAGGAAGTCCTCGTTGACCGGCTGGTTGCCCGCCGGCGCTCCCCCGCTGCCGTGCCCGTCCGACTCGGCGAAGACGAACTTCGCCGGCTTCTCCTTCTTCGAGATGATCTCGAGGACGGTGTCCTGCTGATCGTCGTCGAGGTCCACGAAGTCGGCCCCGAACCTGTCGGCGGCGATCCCGTCGAGTTCGACGATCCCCTCGCGGTAGAACTTCTGGCGGCTCTCGATGCGCTCCTGCCAGGCCTTCTCCTCGAGCCCCTCCATGCGGAGGAAGCCCTTGCCGTCAGCCGCGGGGAAGACGAACTCCGTCCCCGCCAGCATCCGGTCGATGAACCGGACCACCCCCGCCTCGCGGGCTCCCGGGTGGTGGTCCGTCGGAATGATGCGCGCAGTGGCGGCCTCGACAGTCGCCCACTCGTGCTCCGTGAAGAACAGCGGCCCGGCCGTGTCTCTGGTCGAGATCGGTACGGTGACCCATTCTGCCTGTCCCATTGTCGTCGTCGTCTCCTCTTCAGGTCCCGTGGATGTCAGTCGGTCCAGCCGTGGCGGTCCACGGCGATGATCCGGTCGGCGCAACGCCAGGCGTTCGCCATGATGGTGAGCGCCGGGTTGATGCCCGTCGCGGTCGGGAAGAAGCTGGCGTCGAACACGTAGAGGTTAGGCACCTCGTGCGAACGGCACCACTTGTCGACGACCGACGTCGCCGGGTCGTCACCCATGCGGGCCGTGCCGAGCTCGTGGGAGGTGTTGCCGGTGATGCGCTCCATGTTGACCGGGACGACCTTGGATGCGCCTGCGGCCTCGAGGATCTCCCCGTTCTTCTTCACCTGCCACTTCTCCTGGGCGAAGTCGTTCGCGTGCGGAGTGTGGGTGATGCGGGCGACCGGGAGACCCCAGGCGTCCTTCACCGTCGGGTCCAGGTCCACCCGGTTGGACTCGACGGGGAGGTCGTGGAGCAGGATGCCGATCTTCATGCTGTAGTTGAACAGGTCGCGGTCGGCGTCCTTGGCTGCCTGGCCCCAGGTCGGGCGGCCGGGGAAGCTCCAGTTGACGGGGTGGCCCAGCATCGACGGGAAGATGAGCGAGCCGAGGATGTGCCCACGCGACTCGTCCGTCTCGTAGAAGTCGAACGAGCACAGGTTCATGTAGTGCCCAGACCAGCCGTACAGCGGGTCGTGCAGCTCCTTGTCGAAGAGGCCGACCGAGAACGAGTACTGGTGGAACGTGGCGTTCTTGCCGACCTGGCCGCTGCCGTTGCCCAGGCCGTCCGGGAACAGCGCCGACTTCGACATCAGCAGCAGGCGCGGAGTCTCGATGCCGCCGCCGCAGACGATGACGGCCTTCGCGTTCTGCACGAACTCGTTGCCGTTCTCATCCTGGTAGCGCACGCCGGTCGCCTTGCCGGTCTTGTCCACGAGGATCTCGCTGACGTAGCAGTCGGACCGGAGGTCGTAGAGCCCGGTGTTGACCGCGTCCGGGATGAAGCTGATGAGCGTCGAGGACTTGCCGTTGCCCGGGTCCGGGTACTGCTGCCAGAACCCGTTCTCACTGAAGGGCTTGCGGCCGCGGTACGGCTCGGTCACCATGCCCTGCGGCATCGGGAACGTGCTGTGGCCCATCTTGTTCATCGCGGTCGCGAACTTGCGGCCGATCTGGCTGAGCGGCGCCGGCTTGGTCGGGTAGTCGCGGCTGCGGCGGCCCTCCCACCGGTTCGCGCCACCGAGCCCGGACGTGCCGAACTCCCATTCGACCCGCGTGTAGTACGGCTCGAGGTCGTCGTACGTGATCGGCCAGTCGACGAGGCTCGCGCCCTCGACATCGCCGTGGATCGAGCGCAGACGGAAGTCGTTCTCCGTCATCCGGGGCACCATGCCTCCCCAGTGGGTGGTGCCGCCGCCCACGACCTGCGGCGTCGCCGAGAAGTTCGTGATGACGGCTTCCTCGCTGTCGTTCTGACGGTAGGTGCGCGGCTTGAGCTTCGGGTCCTGCCAGATGAAGTTGCGGTTCAGGAACTTGAGCTCGTCACCGGATGCGTGCTCCGGCTTCAGCCACGGTCCGCGCTCGAGGCCGACGACACGGAGTCCCGCCTCGGTCAGCACCTTGGCGGCGGTCGCCCCGCCGGCGCCGGCGCCGACGATCACGACGTCGACCGGCTCGGGGTTCTTGAGGGTGGTCATTGTCTGTCCTTCCTTGTGACGTTTCTTCTGGGATGCGTCGCCTAGGCGAGCACCCCGGCGCGGCCCAGTCGGGCGATCGGCAGCAGCTCATCCCACAGCGCCGCCGGGATGTCGTACTCGGCGAGTTCCACCGTCTGCGCCACGCGCTTCGGCTCGGACATGCCGACGATCGTGGAGGTGACGCGCGGGTCGCGCAGCGAGAACTGCAGGGCCGCTGCGGCGAGGGGCACACCGTGCTCGGCGCACAGCGCCTCCATGCGGCGGACGCGGTCGAGCACCTCGTCGGCGACGGGGGCGTAGCAGTAGGTGGGAACGGCGTCCGGGCCCTTCACGAGCATCCCGCCGCCGAACGGCGCCGCGTTCACGAAAGCCACCCCGCGCGCCTGCGCGTCATCGAGGAGGGGCTCCGCCGACTGGTCGACGAGGGTGAACCGGTTGTGGCTGATCACGGCGTCGAACGCCTCGGTCGCCAGGTACTGCAGCTCGAGGTCGATCGGGCCGCCGGCGACGCCGAGGTGGCCGATGACACCCTGGTCACGGAGGTCGATCAGGGCCTCGAGCGGGCCGCCCGGGGCGACGCCCTCCTCGAAGCTGATCTTCTCGGGGTCGTGGAGATAGACCAGCGGGAGGTGGTCGAGGCCGAGGCGCTCGAGGCTCTCCTCGACGGAGCGGCGCACGCGGTCGCCCGAGAAGTCCGTGGTGCCCGGGATCGGGTCCACCTTCGTCGCCACCAGGTAGCCCTCCGGCACCCCGCCGTTCTCACGGATGGCCTGGCCGATGCGCTTCTCGCTGTCGCCGCCGCCGTACTCGTTGGAGGTGTCGATGAAGGTGAACGGCCCCTCGAAGACGCGGCGGATCGTCGCGACAGCCGTCTCGGTGTCCACTTCGTAGCCGTACTGCGCGGGGAAGCTGCCGAGGGCGCTGGTCCCGACGCAGACGTCGGAGACGGCGAGTCCGGTGCGCCCGAGTTGTTTGATGGTCATTGCGCTTCGCTTTCTTTCAGGGGTTCGTTGGGTCAAGTGATTCGTGAGGGGGGCGCGGTGCTCTGCCGCACGACGAGCGTCGGATCCACCCGCGGAAGGGGGTTCGCCTCACCGCCCCGCATGAGGTGCAGGATGCGGTCCACCGCCAGGCGGCCGACCTCTTCGAAGTCGAGGCGGACCGTGGTGAGCGCCGGCCGGTAGTACGGGGATTCGGGAACGTCGTCGAAGCCGACGACGCTGACGTCCTCCGGCACCCGGACGCCGGAGTCGGCGAGCGCCTTGACCACGCCGAGGGCCATCTGGGCGTTGGCGACGAACACGGCGGTGATCGCCGGATCGCCGGCGATCTCCTGTCCGGCGGCGTAGCCCGAGCGGGTCGACCAGTCGCCGACGAACACCCGGTTGGTGACCCGGCCCGCCGTCGCGAGGGTTCGCGCCCAGCCGCGCAGCCGTGCGTCGCTGCCCAGCCAGCCGGAAGGGCCCGCGACCTGCCACACCGTCTCGTGGCCCAGCTCCAGCAGGTGCCGGGTCGCGAGCTCCGCTCCGGCGACCTCGTCGGTCGCGACGTTGACCGTGCCCTCCGACGCCCCCGGCTCGAAGACGACCAGCGGCACGCCCGCGTCCAGGCCCGTGATGGCATCGAGGGCCGCTTGCACCGGGGCCAGGACGACGATCCCGTCCACCGAGTCCTCCACGAGGTGCTCGAGGGCCGCCTTCATCGCGGCCCGGTCCACGTCGCCGAGGGTGACCAGATTGGTGGCGTAGCCGGCCTTCCTCGCCTCGTCCGCGATCCCGCTGAGGGCGACCGACGGACCGTATTGGGCGAGGCCGAAGCTGACGATCCCGAGGTTCATGGTCCGGCCGTTGGCCAGGGCCCGGGCGGCCGGGTTGCGGCGGTAGCGCAGCTGCCGGATGGCGGTCTCCACGCGGTCCCGGACCTCCGGAGCCACATTCGGGCTGCCGTTGACGACCCGGGAGACGGTCTGCTGGGAGACTCCGGCAAGCCGTGCGACATCGATCATCCTGGCACCGCGAGTCGTCGACTGCTTCTCGTTGCTCGATGGTGCCGACACCGGATCAGCTCGCTGCCCGTGCGGTCCGCCGCCCGAAGTGCGACCGGAAGAACCCGGAGATCCTCTGGACGCCTCCCGCGGAGGAGAGGAAGACGGCGATGACGATCACAGCGCCCTTGATCACGAGCTGCGGCTCGGACGAGATGCCGACCAGGTTCATCACGTTGATGATCGTGGCGAGCACGAACACACCGATGACCGCGCTGATCGGATCACCCTTGCCTCCCATGAGGGAGGCGCCGCCGACCACCACGGCCGCGATCGCATCCAGCTCGTAGCCGACGCCGATGAGCGAACTGCCCTGGCGCAGCTGGGCGGCCGCGATCAGGCCGGCCAGACCCGCCAGCAGGCCCGACATCGTGTAGGTGATGATGAGGTTGCGGGCGACGGGAAGGCCCGAGAGGCGCGCGGCCTCGGGGTTGCCGCCGATGGCGTACAGGGACCGGCCGAACGTGGTGAACTTCGCCACGAGGGCCGCGAGGATCATCACGACGAGGAAGATCATGACCGGGTTCTGCAGCCCGAGGCTGGTCCCGCGGGCGAACATGTCGATGAAGGTCTTGTCGGTGATCTGGATGAGGCTGGTGGACTGGATGATGTAGCTGAAGCCCTTGACCGCGCTCATCATGGCGAGGGTCGCGATGAACGGCGGGATGCGCAGCCACACGACGAGGAGGCCGTTGATCAGCCCCGCGACGCCGCAGCAGACCAGCGTGAACGCCACCGAGACCCCTGTCGGCATGCCTGCCTGCAGCGTGAGAGCGACGATGACTGTCGACATCGCCAGGATGGAGCCGACCGACAGGTCGATGCCGCCGGTGAGGATCACGAAGAACTGGCCGACCGCCAGCACCGCCACGATGGACGCCGCAGCGATCACGTTCTCCGCGTTCCGAAGCGTCAGGAAGTCGGCGGAGACGTAGTAGCCGATCACGATGATCACGACGAGGACCAGCAGCAGGTAGCTCTTGGGGAGCAGGCGCTTGGCGACGCCGCCCCACGTCGATCGGGGCTGGGCGGCCGGGGACGATCCGGTGGTCGTCGCCGGCTCTGGGAGGGTCTTGTTCGACATTGTCTTTCCCGTCATTGGGTTCTGTGAGTGAGGAGGCTCAGGCCAGCAGCTGGAGGATCCGCTGCCCCTGGGGGTCGATCTTGTCGTGATCGAACTCGGCGACCACCCGGCCGCGCGCCATCACCAGCACGCGGTCGCACATCATCGCCTCGGAGATCTCGGAGCTCGCGATGACCACGGTTCCGCCCGAGCGGGCGAAGTCGCGGATCAGCTCGTACATGTCCTCCTTCGCGCCGACGTCGACCCCGCGGGTCGGCTCGTCGCAGATGAGGAGGCGCGAGGAGCGGACGAGCCAGCGGGCGAGGATGCCCTTCTGCTGGGTCCCGCCGCTCAGGGTCTTCATCGGCTGGTTGACGCTGGAGACCTTCATCCCGAGGCGCGTCACCATGTCCTGGGCGGCGCGCTTCTCGCGCTTGCCGTCGATCACGGAGAGCCGGCTGAACATCGGCATGCTCGCGAGAGTGATGTTGCCCGCGACGCCCATCTCCGGGATGAAGCCCTGGGCTTTGCGGTCCTGTGGGAGCAGGCCGATGCCGCGTCGGATGGCGTCGCGCGGCGATGTGAAGTCGACCGGCTTGTCGTCCATCAGCAGCGCGCCGTCGGTCTTCCTGCGAGCGCCGGCCAGCAGGCTGGCGAGCTCCGACTGGCCGGAGCCGATCAGGCCGGCGATGCCGAGCACCTCGCCCTGATACAGGTCGAAGTCGATGTCGGCGACGCGGTCGTCCTCGCCGAGCCCGCGCGCCGAGAGGAGCACCGTCTCGGTGCGTCCCGCACCCAGCCGGGGGCTGCGCTCACCGCGCAGGGCCGCGTCCGCGATCGAGCCCTCGAGGCTCTTGCCGACCATCGCCGTCACGACGTCCGCCGGCTTCGAGTCGGCCGTCTTGAGGTTCGCCGCTGTCACGCCGTCGCGCAGGACGGTGACCGCGTCGCACAGGCTGTAGAGCTCATCCATGCGGTGCGAGATGTAGAGGAGCGTGACGCCCTCGGAGGCGAGCCGGCGCAGCACGCTGAAGAGCCGCTCGACGTCGGGGAGGGGCAGCGTGGAGGTGGGCTCGTCGAGCAGGAGCACCCGCGCATCCTTGTGGAGCGCCTTGGCCAGCTCGACCGCCTGCTGCTCGGCCACCGAGAAGCTCGAGACCGGCTGGCGCACGTCCAGGTCGAAGCCGACCCGCGCGAGGGCATCCCGCGCCTGGGCCTGCATCGCGCTCCAATCGACGGCCCCGCGCTTCTTCGGCAGCGTGCCGAGGAAGATGTTCTCGGCCACCGACAGCGAGGGCACGAGGCTGAGCTCCTGGTAGATGGTGTGGATGCCGGCGGCCTGGGCGTCGGTCGGCTCCTTGAACCGCATGACCTCGCCGCCGAGGCGGATCGTGCCGCCGTCCGGTGTCTCGGCGCCGGAGAGGATCTTGACGAGCGTCGACTTGCCGGCGCCGTTCTGTCCGGCGAGAGCGTGGATGCTCCCGCGCTCGACCGAGAAGCTGACCCCCTTGAGCGCCTGGACGCCCAGGTAGCCCTTGGTGATGCCCTCGAGCTGAAGCTCGTCCATGATTCCTCTGCACTTCCTCGTACGTGTGTGGTGGAGCCGGCCGCTGCGCCCGAACCGATGACAT
>JAEWJG010000381.1 GCA_023386675.1 Actinomycetes bacterium | reverse complement strand
GGACGGGCCCGGCAGCCCCTGCGCGGCCTCGCGGAGGGCGGCGTGGCCGGAGACGGAGCGGGCGAACACGGCCTCGGCGATGCCGCCGACCGGCACGCCCAGGTCGAGCGCGTTCTGCACGGTCCAGACGCCGGTGCCCTTCGACCCGGCCTGGTCGAGCACGATGTCGATGAACGGCTTGCCGGTCTCCGCATCCACCTGGCGCAGCACCTCGGCCGTGATCTCGATCAGGTACGACTCGAGGTAGCCGTTGTTCCACTCGGCGAAGACGTCCGCGATCTCGGCCGGCGACAGGCCGCCGACCGTGCGCAGCAGGTCGTACGCCTCGGCGATGAGCTGCATGTCGGCGTACTCGATGCCGTTGTGGATCATCTTCACGAAGTGGCCTGCGCCGTCCGTGCCGACGTGGGTCACGCAGGGCTCGCCTTCGGCGACGGCGGCGATGGACTCCAGGATCGGGCCCAGCGTCTCGTACGACTCCGCCGATCCGCCCGGCATGATGGACGGGCCGTTCAGCGCGCCCTCCTCGCCGCCGGAGATGCCCGCGCCGACGAAGTGGATGCCCGTCGGCGCGATCCGCTTCTCCCGCTCGATCGTGTCCTGGAAGTTCGCGTTGCCGCCGTCGACGATGATGTCGCCCGGCTCGAACCGTTCCACGAGCTGGTCGATGACCGCGTCCGTGCCCTTCCCGGCCTGGACCATGATGATCGCGGTGCGCGGCTTCGAGAGCGAGGCGACGAAGTCGTCCATCTGCTCCGACGAGACGAAGCCCGCCTCGGGGTGGGCGTTCACCAGCTCCTCGGTGCGGGCGTAGGTGCGGTTGAACACCGCGACCGTGTTGCCCTCGCGGGAGGCGAGGTTGCGGGCCAGATTCGACCCCATCACCGCCAGGCCGATGACTCCGATGTTGGCGGTTGCTTCCTGTGGCACGTCATGCTCCTTCGTGGTGCCACGGCAGGCGGAGGCCGCCGCCGCGACGGGTTCGGTCCGGGGGTCAGCTCTCCTAGCTGGTGGCAGGAATCGAGCAGGGTCCCAGCCTAGCGCGGGGAAGCGACGCCCGGGCGGGCCGGCGTCCTCGGGGGATACTGGCGTGGACGCGAAGCGAAGGAGGCGGTGTGCGGCGACCGCAGGTGGTGGTGATGGGCGTGTCCGGCTCGGGCAAGACGACCGTGGGGGAGCGCGTCGCGGTGCTTCTCGGCGTGCCGTTCGTCGACGGGGACGCCCTGCATCCGGCGGAGAACGTGGCCAAGATGGCGGCGGGCGTGCCCCTGACGGATGACGACCGCATCCCGTGGCTGCAGACGGTCGGGCGGACGCTCGCCGGCACGGGGGACGGGGTCGTGGTCGCCTGCTCCGCGTTGAAGCGCGCCTACCGCGACCTCATCCGGTCGGAGGCGCCAGGGACGGTGTTCGCCGAGCTGGACGGCTCCCGGGAGGTCCTCGCCGCACGCATGGCCGCGCGACCCGGCCACTTCATGCCGGTGTCGCTGCTCGATTCCCAGCTCGCGACCCTCCAGCCGCTGGAGGAGGGAGAGTCAGGACTGCGGCTCGACGTCGGCCGGCCGCCGGAAGCGCTCGCCGACGCGATCGCCGCGGCCGTGCGCGGGCGCGACGGCGAGCAGTAGCCCGTCGGACGCCGGGCGCCCGGGTCAGGCGCGGTCGGCGCGGTCGTGAAGCGTGATGTGGTACCCGTCCGGGTCGGCGAACGTGAACGTGCGGCCGAAAGGGCCGTCGATCGGAGCGGACGTGATCGTGTGGCCCCCGGCCACGAGTGCGTCGTGGATCTCCTGCACCGCTGTCGCGTGCAACCAGATGGCCGCGCCGATGCCGGGCTGCGGGGCGGAGCCGAGATCGGTTCCCGGGATCACGTCGCGCAGCGCGAAAGCGATCGGCGTGGTCTCGAAGACGACCGCGTGCGGGGGTCCGGCGGGCGAGCGGACGAGGCCGAGATAGGTCTCGTAGAACGCTTGCGATGCGTCGAGATCGCGCACCTGCAGGGAAATGAAGTCAGGACCGGTGGCCGGCATGGGTCTCCTCTTGGATGTCAGTTTTCTTACATCCAAAGCGTATGTCAGAATACTGACATGAGTCAACAGGGAGACGGCGTCGATCTCGAAGCCTCGATGGGCTACGCGCTGAAGGAGGCGTCGAGCGCCCTTCGCACCGCGATGGAGGACGTCCTCCGGCCGCTCGGGATGAACGTGACGCACTACTCCTGCCTCGAGCTCCTCGCCCAGCGCCCGGGGCTGTCCAACTCCGAACTGGCCCGCGGGACCTTCGTCACCCGCCAGAGCATGAACGTGCTCCTCCGCGCCCTGGAGGGGGACGGGTCGGTCATCCGGCCGACCGAGCCCAGCGCCGGTCGGGTGCTTCCCGCCCGGCTCACGGCGCACGGCGAGCGCCGGCGGGCCGAGGCGAGCGCCGCGGTCCGCTCTGTCGAGAAGCGGATGCTCGACGGACTCACCGAGCAGCAGCAGGCGGAGACGCTCGCCATCCTCCAGCGCATGACGCGATCACTCCGCCACCGGGACGCCTGACCCCGCCGCGCCCGACTCGGCCCCTGCTGTGAGGCGGGCGAGCTGGCCGGCGAACCCCTCGGCATCTACCGGGGAGAAGAACGCCGCGTCGGCCGCTTCGACGTCCGCCGTCGCGCGGCGGGCCGCCGCTGCGCCCTCCGGCGTCGCCCGCAGGA
>JAEWJG010000373.1 GCA_023386675.1 Actinomycetes bacterium | reverse complement strand
GCCTTGAGCTCCGCGGCCTCGCGGTCGGCCTCCGCGCGCACGGCGGCGGCTTCGCGCTTGCTCGTGGCCCGCAGCTCGGCGGCCTCTGTGGCGACGGCGCCGCGGATGGCGGCGGCCTCGCGCATGGCGTCGTTGAGCAGGGTCTCCTTGTCGGCGCGGGTCCGGGTGAGCAGCTCGCCCGACTCGATCTGCGCGTCCTCCAGCAGCGTCGTCGCCCGGGCCTGGGCGTCGGCCAGGATGCGCTCGGCCTGCGCGGCCGCCGCCTTCTTGACCTTCTCGATCTCGGCGGCCACCCCTGCGCGGAGCTTCTCTGCGTCGATGTCGGCCTGAGCGATCAGGCGGGTGGACTGCTCCTCGGCGACGCGGAGGGTGTTCTCGAGCTTCGTGCCGAGCCCGGAGTAGGTGGGGCTCCCGACCTCCTCGATCTCCGAGTTGAGGTCGTCGATGCGCGCCTGCAGCCGCTTGATCTCCCTGCTGGAGTCCGCCGCCTTGGTGTTGGAGGCGATCAGCTCGCGGCGCAGCTCCTGCAGCGCCTTGTCGACCTCGTCCTTGTCATAGCCGCGGAAGACCTGCGTGAAGGTTGATTCGTCGGTGGCCACTGTTGTTACTCCTGGGGATGCTCGGGTGGACCCGCTGCGCGCGCGCCGCGACGATCCTACAATTCGCGGGTGTTCGCCCGCACGAGGGGTGTTGAAAGCATCCAGGCAAGGGTTAGCTGCCTTTCAGGCATGTCCGGTATCGTCGTGTGACTGTGCCCGCCCCCGAACTTCGGCACATGAGGAGTCCTGCTTGCGTTTCGTACTCGCCATCGTCGCGTTCGTCGTCGCCGCGGTCATGATCGTGGCCGGCATCGCACAGCGCACCGTCTTCGCGCCGCCGACCCATGTCGAGGCCGGCGCGTCGGTCTCCGGAGACCCGCGTTATCTGGTGATCGACGGCTCCGCCCTCAACGCCCATCCCGGTCAGCAGACCCTGACCGTCACGGACGCCCCTGCGGGCGCCAAGCCGGTCGTGGCTTACGGCCGTACAGCGGACGTGAAGGCGTGGCTGGGCGACCAGAAGTACGTCGCCGTGCGCTATCAGAAGGCCACGGGCGACCTGGCGACCAAGGCGGTCACGCCGAAGCCGGCCGCCGCCGGCTCGACGACGGACGCGACGTCCACCGCGACGCCGACGCCCACCCCGGCGCCATCCGCCGCCGCGGGCAGCAGCACGGACTCCGCCGCCGCGACCGCAGGGCCCAACCCCAGCGGCTCCGACCTGTGGCTCGAGGAGTTCGACGGCGAATCCGCGCAGGTGACCCGTATGAACATCCCGGATGACGTGAGCGTCATCGTCGCCACGGACGGCAAGAAGGCCGCGCCGTCGCGCGTAACCATCACGTGGCCCGTCGACTCCAGCACGCCGTGGGCCTTCCCGCTCATCATCGGCGGGCTCATCCTCCTGGTCATCGGCATCGCCCTGTACCTGTGGGGCCTGTACACGCACCGCCGCTCGCGCGGTCCGCGCCGCAAGAGCGGCCCGAAGATGCCGAAGCTCCCGAAGGCCCCGAAGTACAAGCCGACCGCCATGATCGAGACCACCCCGCGCGGCCGCCGTTCCACGCGTCGCGCCCGCGTCATCCTCCCGATCGCCGTGGCCGGGGCTCTGGCGCTCACCGGCTGCTCGACCGGGACGGAAGCGGCGTCAACGCCGTCGAAGACCGCCACGCCGCTCGCGACCGAGGCGCCGGACGCGCAGCTGCCTCCCGCGGTGACCGTGCCGCAGCTCGAGCGCATCGTGAAGCGCATCGCCGACGCGGCGGCGCAGGCCGACGCCAAGGCGAGCCCCGACCTTGCCAAGCAGCGGTTCACCGGACCGGCGCTGCAGCTCCGCACCGCCAACTACGCCATCCGCGCGAAGAAGACCGACGAGCCGGCGCTGCCCGCCATCCCGGCGAGCCCCATCGTGCTCTCGCTGCCGCAGGCGACCGACGCGTGGCCGCGCACCGTCGCCGCCGTCATCGACAGCCCGAAGGACGCCAAGGGCAACGCCCAGGCGCCGATCGCCCTGACCCTGGTCCAGGCGACGCCTCGGGACAACTACCAGGTGGAGTACGCCGTCTCGCTGGAGCCGAAGGCCAAGGTCCCGAACCTCGCGCCGGCGAGCATCGGCTCCGCGGTCGTCCCGCCGGACTCCAAGCTGCTCGCCCTGCCGCCGCAGAAGGTGGCCGCGGCCTACGGCGACATCCTGATGAACGGCGACAAGAGCCAGTACGCGAGCCTCTTCAACGCGGAGGGCGACACGCTGCGCACGCAGGTGGGCGCCGACTGGAAGGCGAAGCAGAAGGCGGCCGTCCCCGCGACCGCGTCGCTC
Organism: Actinomycetes bacterium; assembly: GCA_023386675.1. Classification (GTDB taxonomy): domain Bacteria; phylum Actinomycetota; class Actinomycetes; order Actinomycetales; family Microbacteriaceae; genus Leifsonia. Next base: position 2,217 of record JAEWJG010000373.1, on the reverse strand, counting down.
ACCTTCACGAGCGCGCCCGGCGACGGCAAGGACGTGGCCATGGCGACCAACGACTCCGGCGCCATCGTCTGGACCGACCTGAAGGAGTCGCAGGTGCTGAAGGTGGTCGAGGCCGGCGCAGAGGTGAGCGCGGGCGCGACCGCGGCAGCGCTCAGCGGAGTGGCGTCGTCCAAGACCGGCATCCAGTCGGACTTCGGGTACCAGCTCGCGTTCTACGTGCCTCCGGCGGGCTCTGACGCCAAGATCACGCTGCTCGGGTTCGCCCAGGGCATGACGTCGGCCGAGCAGATCCCGTAACCGGCGCCGGCGACGCGAGTATTCTGGACAGTCGTGCCCAGAGTCTTCGGACACAGAGTCGACGAGCACAGTCACGTGGAGGATCAATGAGCAACGTCCCGCCCCCGCCCACCAACCTGCGCGGGGCCGTCGATCTCAGTTCGCTGGTCAACCGTCCGGCTCCGGCCGGAGGTGCCGCGGACGGTGCTGCCGCAGGTCAGCCAGCCGGCGACCTCACGCTGCCGAGCCTGTACTTCGAGGGCACCGACGCCAACTTCAACGACTTCATCGACCTGTCGATGCGCGTCCCGATCGTGGTCGGCCTCGGCACCGACCGGTCGGAGCAGTGGCAGCAGTTCTCGCCGGTGCTCGATCGCGCGGTCGGGAGTTTCGAGGGCCGACTAGTCGGCGTGAAGATCGACGTGGACGCCAACCCGCAGCTCGTGCAGGCGTTCCAGGCCCAGGCGGTTCCCACGGTCGCAGCGCTGGTGGCCGGCCGTCCGGTGCAGCTGTTCGCCGGAGTGGTCCCCGAGGAGCAGCTCCGCGAGGTGTTCGAGCAGCTGCTTCAGCTCGCAGCGCAGAACGGCGTGACCGATTCGGTGACCGTCGAGGGCGGTACGGACGCCGAGGCGGCTGCCGCGGAGCCGGCGCCGGAGCCGCCGCTGCCCCCGCTGCACCAGGAGGCGTACGACGCGATCGACCGAGGCGACTACGAGGGCGCCATCCGCGCGTACCGCACGGCGATCGCTCAGGACCCGCGCGACACCATGGCCGCCGCGGGTCTCGCGCAGGTGAGCCTGCTCGCGCGGCTCAGCGGTCACTCCGCCGACGACCTCCGCACCGCGGCCGCCGAGGCGCCGCGCGACGCGGAGGCCCAGCTCGGGGTGGCGGACCTCGACATCTCCGGCGGTCACATCGAGGACGCGTTCGACCGCCTGCTCACCGTGTTCCCCTCGCTCGATGCGGAGGGCAAGGAGCAGGTGCGCGCCCGCATCCTGGAGTATTTCGAGATCGTGGGTGTGGACGACCCGCGGGTCGGCAAGGCCCGGGCTAGGCTGGCGTCGCTGCTCTACTGAGCCCGCTCCCCACGGGCGACGGTCGGCGGCATCCCTCGTCCCGCTCACCGCTCAGGAGTGATGGCCCATGTCCCGTGTGCTCGTCGTCGGAGGCACCGGCCTGGCTGGTCGCGCCGTCACCGCGGAGGCGATCGAACGCGGCCATGAAGTGGTCGTCGCCGCACGCCGGGTGCCCGACGACGACGCCGACGCGTACGTCAACGGCGCCGCCTACGTGACCGCGGACCTCGTGACCGGTTCGGGCCTCGAGGAGGCGGTGGACGGCGTCGAGGTCATCGTCGACGCGAGCAATGCCGTCGGCAAGCAGGCCGCCCACGTCTTCGCCATCGGCGCCCAGAACCTCGTGCACACGGCCGCCCGCTTCGGCGTGCACCGCGCCGTGGTGCTGTCGATCGTCGGCGTAGACGGCTCCTCCTACGGCTATTACCGTGCCAAAGCGGCCCAGGAGCGCGCGTACCTCGAGTCTCCACTCGACACCAGGATCGTGCGGGCGACGCAGTTCCACGACTTCGTCACGGCGATCTTCGACCGAGGCCGCCCGTTCGGCGCGCTGCTCGCCCCGAGCGGCACGCGCTTCCAGCCCATCGCGGTGGCGGATGTGGCGCGCGTCCTGGTCGACGTCGCCGAGGGCGCAGGCGAGGCGGACAGCGTCCTCCACATCGGCGGCCCTCGGGTGGAATCGGCGCGCTCCCTCGCCGAGCAGTGGAAGCGCGCGAGCGGGAGCCGCCGCTACATCCTGCCGATCCGGCTCGGCGGGGGACTGGGCGCGACCTGGCGCGCCGGCCGCAACCTCGTCCCCGAGCACTCGGTCGACGGCGTGGACTTCGGCGCCTGGGCCGACGCCCCCCCCAGAACCCCGGCGCCC
>JAEWJG010000260.1 GCA_023386675.1 Actinomycetes bacterium | reverse complement strand
CCGGTCCCCTCATCTCACCGCCCCGTGACCGCCCATCGGTTCCTCGGAAAAGCCGCCGAAACGCCCTATTCAGGCTGCTTTTTCGAGGAGTCGATGGATCGGGACGGCTAGGGCAGCAGGTCGGGGCGGACGGCGCGGGTGCGCGCGAGCTGCTGCTCGTGCCTCCAGGCGTCGACGGCGCCGTGGTTGCCCGAAAGGAGCACAGGGGGCACCTCTCGGCCTCGCCAGACCGCCGGCTTGGTGTAGCTCGGGTATTCGAGCAGCCCGTCCTCGTGCGATTCCTGCACCAGGCTCTCGGGGTTGCCGACGACGCCGGGGATGAGGCGGCCGACGGCCTCGATCATCGCCATCGTGGCCACCTCTCCCCCATTGAGGACATAGTCGCCGATGCTCATCAGGCGCACCCGGGCCCGCGAGGCCGTCTCGTCGAACACGCGCTGGTCGATCCCCTCGTAGCGGCCGCAGCCGAACACGAGGTGCTCCTCCTGCGCGAGCCCGCGGGCGGTCGCCTGCGTGAACACCTCCCCTGCAGGGGACGGGAAGATCACCACCGGGTCGGTCGCGCCGTCCAGGATGCCGTCGAGCGCCTCCCCCCACGGCTCCGGTTTCATGACCATGCCGGCCCCACCGCCGTAGGGCGTGTCGTCGACGGTGCGGTGGCGGTCGTGCGTGAAGTCGCGGAGGTCGTGCACGCCGAGCTCGATCAGCCCGGACTGCCGGGCCTTGCCGAGCAGGGAGATGTCGAGCACATCGAAGAAGGTCGGGAAGATCGTGACGATGTCGATGCGCATGGAAAGAGAGTCTAGGCGGGCACGACCGCGAGCTCCCGATCCCGGGGCACGAGCGGGGTCGCGACGGCCGGGCAGACGGCGACCAGCGCGAAGGCGATCGGATAGCCGACCCACCCGATGAGGGCGCCGACGGCCGGTCCCACCACCGACGCCGCAAGGAACTGACCGGTGTTCTGCGCGCCGAGTGCGCGTCCCGACCAGAACGGGCCGGCGATCTCCGCGACCGACGTGTACGCGAGGCCGTTGTCCGCCACCGTCACGATGGCCGCCACGATCAGGATGACCGCCGCTGCGACCGAGCCGAGGGCGGATGCCGCCGCCATCAGCAGCATCACCACGACTGCGCACAGCGAGACCCAGCGCAGCGGTCGCAGGTGGCTCCCGACGCGATCGCTGAGCACGCCGATCCCGATGCGGCCGATGGCTCCAGCGAACTGGCTGACGCCGATGACGACGCCGGCGGCGAAAGGCGAGAAGTGCAGCTGCGAGACGAGCCAGACCAGCCCGAACGTGGACACGGTGAACTGCGGCACCACGAGCAGCATCGACACCCCGTGGATGCGCCACAGCAGCGACGTCTCGCGGTACGGCCGCCATACGGCCTGGGGATGCGCCTCCTCGCCCGCGGCCGCACGGCGCGGCGGACGAGGCGGGTCGACGATGCCGATCGCGCAGAGGACCGCGGACACGCCGCAGAGGACCGCGGGAACGATCAGCGCCGCCGCGATGCCCCCGGAGGCGGCGAGCAGCGGGACGCTGACCGCCGCGATGGCGACGCCGAGCGGTTGGCACATCTGCCGGATGCCCATGGCCAGCCCGCGCCGCTCCTTCGGGAACCAGCCGATCACGACGCGCCCGCTGGCCGCGTTGGGGCTCGCGGACGCCATCCCGCCGACCAGGAACAGCGCCCCGAGTGCCAGGTACGAGTCGACGAACATCGCGCCGATCGCGGCCACCGCCGTGATCGCGAGGCCCGACGCGATGACCCAGCGCTCGCCGATCCGGTCGCTCAGCGCGCCCCAGCCGATCAGCGTGAGCACCAACCCGAGTGTCGGCGCCGACGCCAGCAGACCGGCCTGCGCGAGACTCAGCCCGCGCTCGGTGTGGAGCAGCGGGATGAGGAACGCCGGCGTCGAGACGAACACCGTCGAACTCGCTTGAGCGAGTACGCCGAACGCGAGCATCAGCCACGGGCGGGGACGGCGTTCGGTCCGGCTGTTCATGGGTATACCCTAGCGGTATACCAAGCCGGTATACCAAAGGAGGATCATGTCAGAGCACCCGACGGCGTACGACCGACTTCGCTCCCAGATCCTCGACCTCGACCGGGTGCCGGGATCACGCCTCACCGAGCGCGGCCTCGAAGCCGAGCTCGGCGCATCCCGCACCCCGCTCCGCGCCGCCCTGATGCGGCTGGAGGCGGAGGGGCTGGTCGCCCGCGACGGGCGCGCCTGGCAGGTCTCCCCCATCGACCTCGGCGAGATCGCCCGGCTCAGCGAACTCCGGGATGCGGTCGAGACCGCGGCCGCACGCCTGAGCTGCGCGCGGGCCACCGACGCGGACATCTCGGCGCTCGCCGCGAACCTGGACGAGTTCGACACGAACGTCCCCGCCGACGAGGCCGTCCGGGCGGGGACGCACTTCCACGTCCGTCTGGCCGCGCTGTCCGGCAATCACTTCTTCGCCGACACCGTCGACTCCGCCATGACCCGGCTGGCGCGCTCCCGCTGGCTCGTCGCCCGCAGCGAAGAGGCCTGGCAGGAGCACCGCGAGATCGTCCGGCTCATCGCCGGCCGGCAGGCGGACGCCGCTGCCGCGCTCATCCACGCCCACATCGTCGGCACCCACGAACGGCTGCTCACGGCGCTGGATGCGGATGCGCGCGCCCTCCGCGGGCGCGGACTCGCGATCGTCGGCTGAACGACGAAGAGGGCGACCCGTGGGTCGCCCTCTCGTCAGTCCTCGTCCTCGCCGGCCGTGTGCTCCGGGTCGCCGTCCGAGGCCTGTTCCGACGCCGCTTCCGGCTCCGACTCGTCCTCCGACTCCGGCTCGTCGTCCGGCAGCTCCTCGAAGAGTCCAGCGGGCGGTGTCAGTATCACCGTGCCGGCGGCCAGGTCGACCTCCGGCACGATCGCCTTCACGAACGGAACCAGCACTTCGCCGTCGGCCGTCGCGACGGCCAGCAGGTCCTGCGCCGGGAGGTGGTCGACGCGCGCGACGCGTCCCACCACGACGCCGTCGCGCAGGGCGTCCAGCCCGACCAGCTGGTGGTCGTACCAGGCGTCGTCCTCCTCCGGCAGCTGCTTCTCGTCCTGGCTCACCCAGAGGATCGCCTTGACGAGCGTCTCGGCCTCCGTGCGGTCATCGACGCCGACGAAGAAGCCGACCGGGTGGCCGTTGTACCAGCGCAGTTCGGAGAGCTCGAGCGTCTTGCCGTGCCACTTGGACGCGGTCGGCACCTGAAGGGTGAACACCGCTCCTGGCACGAATCGCTTCTCGGGCTCGTCCGTGTACAGCTCGATCTTCAGGGCGCCCTTGAGGCCGTGCGCCTTCGTGAGACGCCCGACGCGCAGCTCGGTCTGACCGGGCCGGGGGGCGACCTCCTTGCGAGGCAGTTTGTGGTCCGCCACCTCAGTCGTCGACGACGTCGACACGGACGCGCTTGCCATCGGCCAGCGCTGTCACGAGGGTGCGGAGAGCCTTCGCCGTGCGGCCGGAGCGGCCGATCACCCGGCCGAGGTCCTCGGGATTCACGCGAATCTCGAGGACCTCGCCACGCGGGGAGCTCTTGGCCACGACGTGGACGTCGTCAGGGTGATCGACGATCCCCTTGACCAGGTGCGTGAGCGCGGGTGCGAGCAAGACGTCAGGCCTTCTCGTCGGACGCGTCGTCCGCAATGGCCTCGGCCTCGGCGACGACGTTGGCCTCGTCGGCCTCCTCGCGCTCGACCTCGGCCTCGACGACGGCCGCGGCCTCGGCGGTCTTGTCCGCCTTCGGCTTCAGGACCGGCTTCTTCTTCTCGTCGGCGACGAACGCGACCTTCTCGTCAGCGGTCTTCACGGTCGAGACGGCGTTCTTGTCGCCCTTGAACTTGCCCCAGTCGCCGGTGAGCTTCAGCAGCGCGGTGACCTGCTCGGTCGGCTGGGCGCCGACGCTCAGCCAGTACTGCGCGCGGTCGGAGTCGACCTCGATGCGCGAGGGCTCCTCGGTGGGGTGGTACAGACCGATCTCCTCGATCACGCGACCGTCGCGCTTGGTGCGCGAGTCGGCGACGACGATGCGGTAGTACGGAGCGCGGATCTTGCCCAGGCGCTTCAGACGGATTTTGACAGCCACGGTTCTCCTGTATGAGTGGATGAGTTGTGTCGAACTGACTGCCGTGGGCGTGGGGGCACACGCGGCAGGAGGTCTAATGTTCGTCCCACGCGCCGGATAGAGGGTCGGGCACGTCGAACTCAACTAGCTATTCTGTCAGACATTGCGCCGCTTTGAACAATCGGATGGACGGGACGACCGCATGCAGATCGAATTCTCGGAGTCCGAGCGCTCCACCGTCGGGATCGAGTGGGAGCTGGCGCTGGTGGACGGCTCCACCGGCGACCTCGTCCACATCGCCGACGAGGTGCTCCGGGAGCTGGGGACGCCCGACGGCCGGGAGCACCCTCAGATCACGCACGAGCTGCTGCTGAACACCGTGGAGCTGGTCAGCCGGGTCCACAGGACCGTGCCCGCCGCGATCACCGACCTGCAGGAGCTGATCGGCCTCGTCCGCGAGGTCACGGACCCGCTCGGCGTCGAGCTGATGTGCGCGGGGACGCATCCCTTCGCCCAGTGGTACGACCAGAAGGTGACGCCGAACGAGCGCTACGACCGGCTTCTCGACCGCACCCAGTGGTGGGGCCGGCAGATGATGATCTGGGGAGTCCACGTCCACGTCGGCATCGACTCCGTCGACAAGGCGCTGCCGATCGTCAACGGCCTGCTCACCTACTACCCGCACCTGCAGGCGCTCAGTGCGTCGAGCCCGTTCTGGTCGGGGGCGCGCACCGGCTACGCGTCCAACCGGGCGCTGATGTTCCAGCAGCTTCCGACCGCGGGTCTGCCGTGGCAGTTCGGCACGTGGGCGAACTACGAGGAGTACGTCCAGGATCTGGTGACCACCGGCGTCGTCGAGGACCACTCGGAGGTGCGCTGGGACATCCGCCCCTCGCCGAAGTGGGGCACGGTCGAGATGCGCGCCTGCGACGGCCTGTCGACGCCCGACGAGGTCGGCGCGGTCGCGGCGCTCATCCACTGTCTGACCGACCGGATGTCGGCCCAGCTCGACGACGGCGTGGAGCCGGTCACGCTGCAGCCGTGGTTCGTGCGCGAGAACAAGTGGCGCGCTGCCCGCTACGGACTGGATGCGGAGATCATCCTGGCCCCGGACGGCAGCGAGCGGCTCGTCTCCGACTCGCTCCGCGACCTGGTCGCGGATCTGCAGCCAGAGGCCGAGCGGCTGGGCTGCGTCGACGAGCTCGGCACGGTGCTCACCATCCTGGACACGGGCGCGAGCTACCAGCGCCAGCTCGCGGTGGCCGAGCGGAACGGCGGGAGCCTGCAGGCCGTGGTGAGCTCGCTCACGCATGAGCTGCGAAATGGCCTGGCGCGCTGAGCGCATCCATAGGAACCGCGCGTACCGTAGGGTCATGCTCGCCCGACGCCCCCTCGCCGCAGCAGCGACGGCCCTGACC
>JAEWJG010000258.1 GCA_023386675.1 Actinomycetes bacterium | reverse complement strand
CATCGCCGGAACCACCTCCGTGCGCGTGTCGTCCCTGGGGGACCGTGCCGAGTCCCTTGGCGCCGCCGCGATCGTGATCAAGGGCGCCCTCGCGGGCAACGAGTGAGCGTTATCGCATTGTTGTCTTCACTATTTGACGACAAGTGAGAACATAGCGTTTACTACTTAGGCACATTCATTACCCGAGCTCGAACAGGAGCGACGATGCCGTCGAACGCAGTCATCCTCGAGATGCGCGCGATCACCAAGGAGTTCCCTGGTGTGAAGGCCCTGGAGGATGTCTCCCTCACCGTGCACGCCGACGAGATCCATGCGATCTGCGGCGAGAACGGCGCGGGGAAGTCCACTCTCATGAAGGTCCTCTCCGGCGTGTACCCCTACGGCACGTACTCCGGGGACATCGTGTACCAGGGCGAGGTCCAGCGCTTCAAGGACATCAAGTCCAGCGAGCAGCAGGGCATCGTGATCATCCACCAGGAGCTCGCGCTCATCCCGGAGCTCTCGATCACCGAGAACATCTTCCTCGGCAACGAGCCGGGCCGCGGCGGCGTCATCAACTGGCAGGAAGCCAAGACCCGCGCCACCGAGCTCCTCGCCCGCGTCGGCCTGAGCGACGACCCCGACACCCAGATCAAGAACATCGGCGTCGGCAAGCAGCAGCTGGTCGAAATCGCGAAGGCGCTCCACAAGCAGGTGAAGCTGCTCATCCTCGACGGGCCGACCGCGGCGCTGAACGAGGCCGAGTCGGCGCACCTCCTCGACCTGATCGTCGGCCTCAAGGGCAAGGGCGTCAGCTCCATCATCATCAGCCACAAGCTCAACGAGATCGAGCAGGTGGCCGACCAGATCACCATCATCCGTGACGGCCACTCCATCGAGACGCTCGACGTCAAGGCGGACGGCGTCGACGAGGACCGCATCATCCGCGGCATGGTCGGTCGCACGCTCGAGAGCCGCTATCCGGAGCGCACGCCGAACATCGGCGAGACGTTCTTCGAGGTGCGCAACTGGGTCGTCCAGCACCCGCAGGTCCCGGAGCGGCTGGTCGTCAAGAACTCCAGCTTCTACGTCCGCCGCGGCGAGAGCGTCGGCTTCGCGGGCCTCATGGGCGCCGGTCGCACCGAGCTCGCGATGAGCGTCTTCGGCCACTCCTACGGCACCTGGGTCTCGGGCGAGATCTACAAGGACGGCCAGGAGATCCAGGTCCGCAACGTCTCCGAGGCCATCGACAACGGCATGGCCTACGTGAGCGAGGACCGCAAGGTGCTCGGCCTCAACCTGCTCGACGACATCAAGCAGTCGATCGTCGCGGCCAAGCTGAAGAAGATCGCCAAGCGCGGCGTCGTCGACGACTTCCAGGAGTACGCGGTCGCCGACGATTACCGCAAGCGCCTGCGCATCCGCACGCCCGACGTCAACCGCGGCGTCTCGACGCTGTCCGGCGGCAACCAGCAGAAGGTCGTCCTGGCCAAGTGGATGTTCACCGACCCGGACATCCTGATCCTGGACGAGCCGACGCGCGGCATCGACGTCGGTGCCAAGTTCGAGATCTACGGCATCATCCAGCAGCTGGCCGCACAGGGGAAGGGCGTCATCGTCATCTCCTCCGAGCTGCCGGAGCTGCTCGGCATCTCCGACCGCATCTACACGATCTTCGAGGGTCAGATCACCGCCGACTTCCCGATCGCGGAGGCGACCCCCGAGACGCTCCTGAAAAGCATGACATCCGCCAAGAAGAGGGTGACCCGATAACCATGACCACGCAGATCGCAGAGAAGAAGAAGTCCGGAGGCATCCGCGACCTCGGGATGATGTTCGGCGGCGGCCAGTCCACCGGGCGCCAGTTCGGCATCCTGGGCGCGCTCGTCGTCATCATCGTGTTCTTCCAGATCGCCACCGGGGGCAAGACCCTCGATCCGGTGAACCTGATCAACCTCGTCAACCAGAACGTCTACGTCCTGATCCTGGCGATCGGCATGGTGATGGTGATCATCGCCGGCCACATCGACCTGTCGGTCGGCTCGGTCGCCGCGCTGGTCGGCATCGTGGTCGCCGAGGCGATGACGAACTGGAACGTGCCGTGGCCGCTCGCCATCGTGCTCGGCCTGCTGGTCGGTGTCGTGATCGGCGCCTGGCAGGGCTGGTGGGTCGCCTATGTCGGCGTCCCGGCGTTCATCGTGACGCTGGCCGGCATGCTCATCTTCCGTGGCCTCAACCAGCTCATCGGAAACGCGAACACCATCCCGGTGCCGGACGGCTTCACCTACATCGGCGGCGGCTTCCTCCCCGAGTGGGGCCCGAACACCGGCTACAACAACTCCACCCTGCTGCTCGGTCTCATCATCGCGGTCGTCATCGCGCTGATGGAGGTCCGCACCCGCCGCAAGCAGACCAAGATGGGCTCCGAGAAGGCGCCGCTCTGGGTCAGCGTGTTCAAGGTCGTCATCCTCGACGCCGTCGTCATCTACGCGGCGGTCCTGTTCGGCAGCGGCCGCGTCGGCACCTCGTTCCCCGTCGCCGGCGTCATCCTCGGCGTGCTGATCATCCTCTACTCGTTCATCACGCGGAACACGATCTTCGGCCGCCACATCTACGCGGTCGGCGGCAACTCGCACGCTGCGGAGCTGTCCGGCGTCAAGATCCGCCGCATCAACTTCTTCGTCATGATGAACATGTCGGTGCTCGCCGCGCTGGCCGGGATGATCTCGGTCGCCCGCTCGGTGTCGTCCGGCCCGCAGGACGGCCTCGGCTGGGAGCTGGACGCGATCGCGGCCGTCTTCATCGGTGGCGCCGCGGTCTCCGGCGGTATCGGAACCGTCGCCGGGTCCATCATCGGTGGTCTGGTCATCGCGGTCCTGAACAACGGCCTCCAGCTGCTCGGCGTCACCTCCGACAAGGTCCAGATCATCAAGGGCCTCGTCCTGCTGATCGCGGTCGGCATCGACGTCTACTCCAAGCGCCGCGGCGGTCCGTCGTTGATCGGCAGGATGTTCAACCGCGACAAGACCCAGCGCGTCGACGCTGCGGCCGAAGAGAAGCCGGCGGTCGTGCCGACCGGCGACCAGGCCGACGACTCCTCGAGGTCTCTCACCTCGTAGGCACAGAGCTTCACCTCCAACCTGCAACACCCCCACACACACAGAGAAAGTAGATTGCAATGCGCAAAATCGCACTCGCGACAGTGGCCGTCGCTGCTGCCGCCGCGCTCGCCCTGACCGGCTGCTCCGGCAGCGGCCGTGGTTCGAGCGGGGACTCCTCCGCCTCGGGCTTCGACAAGGGCGCCACCATCGGCGTCGCCCTCCCGACCAAGACGTCGGAGAACTGGGTTCTCGCCGGTGGCCTGTTCACCGACGGCCTCAAGGCGGCCGGCTTCAAGGGCGACGTGCAGTACGCCGGTGCCTCGGGCGCCGTCGCGGACCAGCAGTCGCAGATCCAGTCGATGATCACCAACGGCGCCAAGGTCGTCATCATCGGCGCCGTCGACGGTGGCCAGCTCGCCGCGCAGGCCCAGGCTGCGCACGACGCCGGCGCGACCGTCATCGCGTACGACCGCCTCATCCTCAACACCAAGGACGTCGACTACTACGTCGCGTACGACAACGAGAAGGTCGGCGAGCTGCAGGGTCAGGCCCTGCTCGACGGCATGGCGAAGAAGTACCCGGGCAAGAAGAACTTCAACATCGAGCTCTTCTCCGGTTCGCCCGACGACGCCAACTCGGCCGTGTTCTTCAACGGTGCGATGAAGGTGCTCGAGCCGAAGATCAAGGACGGCACCCTGAAGGTCGTCTCCGGCCAGACCGACATCAAGCAGACCGCCACCCAGGGCTGGCTGCCGGCGAACGCGCAGACCCGCATGGACAACCTGCTCGCCGCCAACTACGGCTCCACCGAGCTCGACGGCGTCCTGTCGCCGAACGACACCCTGGCCCGCGCCATCATCACCTCGGTGAAGGGTGCTGGCAAGCCGGTCCCGACCGTCACCGGTCAGGACTCCGAGGCCGAGTCGGTCAAGTCCATCATGGCGGGCGAGCAGTACTCGACCATCAACAAGGACACCCGCAACCTGGTGAAGCAGGCCATCGAGATGGTCAAGGAGCTGCAGCAGGGCAAGAAGGCTTCGACGAACGACGACAAGTCGTACAACAACGGCACGAAGGTCGTCCCGGCCTTCCTGCTGAAGCCGGTCATCGTCACCAAGGAGAACGCGGCCGAGGCGTACGCCAACGACCCGACCCTGGAGCCCCTGACCAAGTAACTCCCGTTCGCACCCTCGTGTGAACAACGAAAGGGGCCGGAGCGAGATTCGCTCCGGCCCCTTTCCCGATCCGTCCCCCGACTGGATCGGTCCCCCTGGCCGAGACAATCACAGGCTAGGGTCGCTGGGCCGGCCGCGGCATCCGGGCCAGCACGGATTCAGGACTGCGGCGGGGCGCAGTCAGGCCACGAGTTCCTGGGGGAGCACGACCACATCCACCAGGGCGCCGTTGCGCCAGAGGGTCAACTCCATCCGGCGGCCGATCGCGCGCTCGACCATGAGGCGCTGCAGGCCCGTCGGGTCGACGACCGGGATGCCGTCGAGCGACACGACGACGTCGCCCGGGCGCGCGCCGGCCTCGGCCGCGGGGCTGCCCGCAACGACGGTGGCGATGCGGATGCCCATCGGTGCGCCGACCTTGGCGGCCGCCTCCGGAGTCAGCCGGACCTTCGTGCCCGCTACCCCGAGCCAGGCCCGGGGCACGCGACCGGCCGTCTTCAGCGCCTCCACGATCTCGAGCGTGCTGGCGTTGATCGGCACCGCGAGCCCGAGGCCGATTCCGGCGACGGCGGTGTTGACGCCGACCATCCGGCCGGCGCTGTCCGCGAGCACGCCGCCGCTGTTCCCCGGGTTCAGAGCCGCGTCGGTCTGGATGACCTCG
>JAEWJG010000234.1 GCA_023386675.1 Actinomycetes bacterium | reverse complement strand
CCGGGCCCTCGCCCGAACCCGACCCGGAGCCGCCCGCGGAGCCGTCGGCACCGCCGTCGTGCCCTCCCGCGTTGGCGCCGCCGTCCGCGGGACCCTCGCCGCCTCCGGTCGTGTCGGTGCTGATGTCGTCGTCGTTGATGTCGCTCATTCCGTCTCCCGTCCGTCCCGTGTGAGCCTGCAGCCAGGCTGACGCGGTTCACACTACGCGCGGGCCTCCGTCAGGGCCAGAGCCCGCGGATGAACGCCGAGCGAACGCCGAAGCGTCACATTTCGCAAGACGTTTTGACCGATTCAGCGACCCGCGGGAAGCTCGAATCAGCCGCCAACCGTCCGCCGGCGAAATCACATCCCATCCTTCACGAGAGGCACAGCCATGTCCGACGCCACCCCTCCCACCCCCGCGCTGCCGGAGAAGCCGAAGCGCTCCCGCACCGGCTGGTTCGTCGGCATCGGCATCGCCGTCGTCGCGGTCATCGTCGCCGTGGTGCTCGTCGTCGTGAACCTGACCGGATCGGGCGCAGCGACCGCGAAGAGCGTCACCGTGAAGATCGGCACCACCGAGGCGTCCTCCCCGTACTGGGCCGTGCTGAAGAAGGAGGCGGCGAAGGAGGGCATCGACATCCAGACCGTGAACTTCCGGGACTACACGCAGGCGAACCCCGCGCTCGCCGACGGCCAGCTCGACCTGAACCTGTTCCAGCACCTGCAGTTCCTCGCGAACTACGACGTGTCGGCGAAGCAGGACCTGGTCCCGATCGGAGCGACGCTCGTCGTCCCGCTGCCGCTCTACTCGACCAAGCACAAGAGCCTCCAGGACATCCCCGAGGGCGGCACGATCGCCATCCCGAACGACGCCACCAACCAGGCCCGCGCCCTGCTCGTGCTGCAGAAGGCCGGCCTGCTGAAGCTGAAGAACGGCGGCACCACCCTCGCCACCCCGGCCGACATCGACGCCTCCGCCTCCAAGGTGAAGGTCATCCCGGTGGACGCGGCCCAGACCGCCCCGGCGCTGAGCTCGGCCGACGGCGCGATCATCAACAACAACTTCGCCCTCACCGCGGGCATCGACCCGAAGTCGGCCCTGTTCCAGGACGACCCCAAGTCCCAGACCGCCGAGCCCTACATCAACGCGTTCGTCGCCCGCGACAAAGACAAGGACAACAAGACGTACCTGAAGGTGGCCGAGCTGTACCACACCAAGGCCGTGACGGACGCGGTGCTCGCGGAGTCGAAGAACACCGCCGTGATCGTCGACCGCAAGCAGTCCGACCTGATCGGCATTCTCGACGGCCTGAAGAAGACCATCCAGGCGGCGAAGTAGTGGCCGAACCGGACACCGCACCGATCATCGAGTTCCGCGGCGTCACCAAGAGCTTCGGCTCGGGTGCCGCCGCGGTTCCCGCCGTCGACGACCTCGACCTGGCCATCGGGCGTGGCAAGATCTTCGGGATCATCGGCTACTCCGGCGCCGGCAAGAGCACGTTGGTGCGACTGATCAACGCGCTCGAGCATCCGACGTCGGGATCGGTGATCGTCGAGGGACGCGACCTGACGACGCTGAAGGAGAAGGACCTGCGTGGCGTCCGCGCCGGGATCGGGATGATCTTCCAGCAGTTCAACCTGTTCCGTTCGCGCACGGTGTTCGGCAACGTCGCCTACCCGCTGAAGGTCGCGGGCTGGCCGAAGGACAAGCGGAAGCAGCGGGTCGCGGAGCTGCTCGCCTTCGTCGGGCTGACCGAGAAGGCGTGGAGCTATCCCGACCAGCTCTCGGGCGGTCAGAAGCAGCGCGTCGGCATCGCCCGGGCGCTCGCGACGAACCCCGACATCCTGCTCGCCGACGAGGCGACCAGCGCGCTCGACCCGGAGACGACGTCCGATGTGCTCGCGCTGCTCAAGCGGGTCAACCGCGAGCTCGGCGTCACCATCGTCGTCATCACGCACGAGATGGAGGTCGTGCGCTCGATCGCGGATCGCGTCGCCGTGCTGGACGCGGGACGCGTGATCGAGCAGGGGAGCGTCTTCGAGGTGTTCTCCGACCCGCAGACGCCGACGGCCCAGCGGTTCGTCGGAACGGTGCTGCGCAACCAGCCGGGCGAGGCGGACATCGAGCGCCTGCGTGGCAAGCACGCCGGGCGCATCGTGTCGGCGCGCATCCACGACGACGGCCGGCTCGGGTCGGTGCTGTCGGATGCGGTGGGCCGGCACGACGTCCGCTTCGAGATCGTCTACGGCGGCATCTCGGCGCTGCAGGGCCGCTCGTTCGGCAGCCTCACCCTCGAGCTGGTCGGCGAGCCTGCGAACGTGGATGCGCTGATCGCCGAGCTCCGGACGGTCACCGAGGTCGAGGAGGTGGCCGCATGACCGACTGGTCGACCCTGTGGCCGGTGTACCTGGAGTCCATCGGCCAGACCCTGTGGATGGTCGTGGCGACGCTCGTGCTCGGCGGCATCCTGGGGCTCGCGCTCGGCGTGCTGCTCTACACGACCCGCCGCGGCGGGCTGCTGGAGAACCGCGCGCTGTTCACGGTCCTCAACGTGGTGGTCAACTTCATCCGGCCCATTCCGTTCATCATCTTCATGACGGCCATCGCACCGCTCACGCAGCTGGTACTCGGGACGTTCCTCGGCACGCCGGCGGCGATCTTCCCGATGACGATCGCGGCGACGTTCGGCATCTCGCGGATCGTGGAGCAGAACCTCGTCACCATCGAGCCGGGCGTCATCGAGGCGGCACGGGCGATGGGATCGAGCCCGTGGCGGATCATCACGACACTGCTCATCCCGGAGGCGCTCGGGCCGCTGATCCTCGGCTACACGTTCATCTTCGTGGCGATCGTCGACCTGTCCGCCATCGCCGGAAGCATCGGCGGCGGCGGACTCGGCGACTTCGCGATCTCGTACGGCTACCAGCGCTACAACTGGGCCGTCACCTGGATCGCCGTCATCACCATCGTCGTGCTGGTGCAGGCGGCGCAGTTCCTCGGCAACTGGCTGGCCCGCAAGGCGCTGCGGCGCTGACGGCGTCGTCCCGTCGCCGGACCGGTCAGTCGCCGACGTACCGGCCGACGGGACGCAGCCGCAGCGGAGGCTCGGCGTACTCGTCGAGGGCGTGGACCAGCCAGCCGACCGTGCGCGCGGTCGCGAACAGCACCTCGCCGGCGTCGTCGCGCATCCCGCAGCCGACCGTGAGCGCCCCCAGCGCGAGGTCGACGTTGGGATGCGCCCCCGTGCGGTCGCTCATCACCCCGGCCACAGCGTTTACCGCCTCGACGACGCGCGCATGACGGGCGTCGGCCGCGAGCATCCCGAGCAGGATGCGCGCCCGCGGGTCGCCCTGCGGGTACAGCGGCTGCCCGAACCCGGGGACCGGCCCGTGCGCGGTGAGGACGGTGTCCGCGAGCGCGCGCGCCGCGTCCTCACCGGCGGCGACGCGCGCCAGCAGGCGGTGGGCGGCGCAGCCGGCGTTGCCGTGCAGAGGAGAGTCGAGAGCGCCGAGCCCGGCGATCACGACGCCGTAGGGCGTGGCGCGGGCGGAGGCGGCGGCACGTGCGGCGAGGGTCGAGATCGCGATGTCGTGATCGAGGAGGAGGACCAGGGCCGCGTCGACGAGGGCGGTGTCGGCCTCGTCGGGCTCGGGGGTGAGACGGTCGTGGAGCCGGCGGCCGAGCGACGCATCGGCGGGATTGGTGTGGCGCTCGGGCAGCACCTCCACCATCCCCGCGACGAGGCGCTCGGCGGCGCTCGCGACGACCTCTCGGTCGACGGAGGCGCGCAGCGGGTCGGCGGCCGCGAGGGCCGCGACGGCCACGAGCTGCCGGTCGCGGT
>JAEWJG010000218.1 GCA_023386675.1 Actinomycetes bacterium | reverse complement strand
AGACGCGGGCGGACGGGGCCGGAGACCGTGTGGAACCGCGCCTTCGAGAGGCGGAGCGCCGCGTCGAGGGGGCCCTGCTGCAGTTCGAGGCTCTGCAGGCGTGCGAGCGGGACGATGGCGAGGCTGCGCCAGACGAAGCCGCGCCGGAGGACGATCGCGTCATCCGCCAGGCGGAAGCCGGTGCGCCGCCACGACAGCGGGCGGATCCAGATGGCGCGCTTCGGGCTGCCGGTGTACTCGTCGTCGCCGCGGGAGGTCATGCCGGCGGAGATGAGTGCGCGATGCTGCTCGGTGGCGAAGCCGGGCAGCACGAGCGACAGCACCCGCGCGACATCGGCCGCGTCGCCGACCGGCAGCATCGTCGTGTTGGGCTGCCCGGCGGCGCCCTTCTCGCGCGAGTGCCCGGCCGTGTCGATGCGAATCTGCCACCAGCCGAAGGGACGCCACAGCAGCGGCTGCAGCACCTCGACCGCGTGGATGCGCCCGGGCGGCAACGTCTCGTTGCTGGTGCTCAGCAGGCCGAAGCCGACGCGGACGCCGTCCGTCGTCCCGGCGATCGAGTAGCGGAGGGACTTCGTGAAGCGGTTGATGTAGAAGCTCGCGGACCCGAGCAGACCGGGGAGAACGACGATCAGCAACCAGGCGGCGCCCGTCGTCGCCCCCCAGACCAGGAAGGCGACGACGACCAGCACGAACACGGTGAAGCCGCTGAGGAGGAGCGAGCCGAAAAGCCGCAGGGGCGGGATCTTCACGACCGACTCCGGCGGGGCGGCGTTCGGGTCGAGCTCAGGCGCGAGGAACTCGTTGACGCGGCGACCCACGAGATCCCCCACTGCGGCCGTGCGCGAGCCGGCGGCCGCAGGAGCGGGGCCCCCGGCCGAGGCGGGGATCGCTGCGACAGCCGCCGCGGCCTCCGCCGCGCGCACGCCCGAGGCGAGCCGCAGCACGTCGCCCCGCAGACCGTCCGCGAGCGCCGAGCCGAGGTACGCCAGCTGGACGTTCGCGTCGTGACCCGCCACCGAGATGTCCAGCTTCGCCGCGCCGAACAGCCGGGCGAACAGCGGCCGCACGATGTTGATGCCCTGGATGCGGTCCAGTCGTGCCTTGCGCTGCGTCCGGAACAGGAGGCCGCTGCGTACCTCGACCGCGTCCCCGGTGATGCGGAAGCTGTGCATGCGCCACGACAGGTAGAACGCACCGAGGCAGAGCAGCAGCACGACGGCGACGCCGAGGAGCGCCCAACCCTCCCAGCCGTGGTTGTAGATCGCGTCCAGCGGGTCGCCGCCGTACTCCGGCGTCCCGACGAAGAAGCCGACCAGGCGCTCGCGCAGATTCGACAACACGAAGCCGAAGATCGCGATGAAGACGATGCCGCCGCGGAGCAGCGGGGTCGCCGGATGCAGGCGGTGCCACTCGCCGTCCGTGTAGCGTTCCGCGGCGCGTTCCGTCGACGACAGCGCAGGGCCCGGGGGCGGAACCGGCGGCGTCGACGCCGGATCCGGGCCGGACTGGTGCGGGGCGCTCACAGCCCCGCCCGCCTGCTCTCCGCCAGCTCGACCAGCCGGTCTCGCAGCTCGGCCGCCTCGGGCTCCGGGAGTCCCGGCACCATCACCCCGGTGGAGGCGGCGGCGGTCACGAATTTGAGGTCAGCGAGGCCGAGCAGACGACTCACCGGGCCGCGGTTGATGTCGATGAGCTGCATCCGGCCGTACGGAACGGACACGAAGCGCTGGAACATGATGCCCCGGCGGAACAGCAGGTCGTCCTCGCGAAGGCGGTACCCGATCGAGCGGGCACGGCGCGGCGCGATGATCAGCGCGATGACGCTCACGACGACCACGGCCGTCAGCGCCACCCAGCCGAACGGCCAGCCGCCGACCAGCCACAGGAACAGGCTCGCCGCGGACAGCACCAGACCGGTGATCACCGTGCTGGCGATCACGACCAGCACGTACTTCGGCGAGACGCGGCGCCACTCGCCGACGCTGAGGTCAATCCGTTCGGGCATGGACGCTCTCCGTGCGCTCGTCGTCGTCGCCGGGCGGGAGGGTGCAGAAGAGCTCGGCGAGCAGCCCGGCCACGAGCAGCACCACCGCGCCGACGGTCGCGAGCGCCGTCAAGAGGATGCTGTTGTTCCCGGGGAGCACATCCCGGGTCAGGAGGTACGCGCCGATCCCGACGCCGGCACCCACGAGCAGCGCGCCGCTCAGCGCGCACGCCTTGGCCAGCACCACGATCCGCGTCGCCTGGAACGGGTCGATTCGGCGCACGTTCCGCCCGCGCACCGCGCGGCGGATCGGGATGGCGAACGCCACCACGATGATCGCGACGGCGAGCAGGGTGATCGGCAGCGTCAGCGGCGGGATGAAGATCGCCACGCCCATGCTCGAGGCCGCGAGCTCGGCGAGGAAGCCGACGACGAGCCCGATGATGCCGAGGCCGATGAGGGTGGTCGGGCGGGTGCGCTTCACGTCGGGTCCGTTCCGGTCTCGGTCCACACACGCACAGGGTCGGTGACCGTCTTCACGAGGTCGGCGACGGGCCCGCGCCCGGCGAGATAGGCGTCCGGGTCGGCGTCCAGCCAGGGCACGAGCACGAAGGCCCGCTCGTGCGCGCGTGGATGCGGCAGCACGATGCGCGGGTCGTCGTCCGAGACGATGCGGTCGTAGTCGACGACGTCGATGTCGATGGTGCGGTCGCCCCAGCGCTCCTCACGGACGCGGCCGAGGCCGTCCTCGATGGCGTTCACCACGCCCAGCAGGTCGAGGGGTTCGAGCAGGGTGCGGACGACGGCGACGGCGTTGAGGTAGGCGGGGGCCTCCTCGTCGACGCCGTCGGGCCGAAGCGCCGGCGTCTCATAGAGGCGGGAGACCGACTGCACGTCGATGCCCGGCTCGCCGCGGACCGCGTCCAGGGCGGCGTGGATGGTCGCGGCGCGATCCCCGAGGTTGCTGCCGAACGCGAGCACGGCGGGCACGCCGACGCGCATCCGGACCGGCTTGCCGATCGGCGCGGCGTTCACGGCCGGCTCCGCAGGACACGCACGGCGACGTCGCCGAAGGGCACGGAGATGGGAGCCTGCGGCTTGTGCACGGTCACCTCGACCGCATCCACCGGCTCGTGCGCGAGCACCGTCGCGGCGACGCGCTCGGCGACGGTCTCGATCAGGTCGACGGGGTCGCGCTCGACTGCCGCCACGACCTCCTCGGCGAGCTCGCCGTAGTGGACCGTCGCGCCCAGGTCGTCGCCCGCGGCCGCGGAGGACAGGTCGAGCCACGCCGTCACGTCGACGACGAACTCCTGGCCCTGCTCCCGCTCGAAGTCGAAGACGCCGTGATGGGCGCGCACGCGCAACCCGGTCAGGACGATCGAGTCCGTCGGCCGCGACTGGATGCTATTCATCGCGTCCAGCTTGCCACGAGCGCACCACGTCGTGGGCGATCCGGGTGGACGGCACGTCGTGCACCCGCACGGCCCACGCGCCGGCCTGCGCTGCCAGTGCCGAGATGACGGCGGTCGGCCCGTCGCGGTCCTCGGCGGGGGCGCCCTCGGGGAGCAGCGCGCCGAGGAACCGCTTGCGCGACGCCCCGATGAGAACGGGATAGCCGAGCGTCTCGATCTCGTGCAGCCCGGCGAGCACCTGCCAATTGTGGCGGGCGTTCTTCGAGAAACCGAGACCGGGGTCCAGGATGAGCTTCGCCGGGTCGACGCCGCGCTGCAGCAGCTCCGTCACCCGGGCCGACAGCTCCGACCGCACCTCGGCGACGGTGTGCGCGTACACCGCGCGCGAGTCTGCAGCGTCGAGCCGGCCGCGCCAGTGCATGACGACGTACTGCGCGCCCGACTCGAGCACGGCATCCGGCATCTCCGGGTCGGCGAGGCCGCCCGAGACGTCGTTGATGATCGCGGCGCCCGCCTCGACGGCGGCGCGAGCGGTCGAAGCGTTGAGCGTGTCCACGCTCACCGTCACGCCGCGCGCGGCGAGCTCCCGGATGACCGGGACGACGCGCGCCCGCTCCTCCTCCGGGTCGACGCGCACGGCGCCGGGCCGGGTGGACTCGCCGCCGACATCGACCAGGTCGGCGCCCTGTGCCACCAGCTCCAAGCCGTGGGCGATCGCCGCCTCTGGCTCGAGCCAGAGCCCGCCGTCGCTGAACGAGTCCGGCGTCACGTTGAGGACGCCCATGATCAGGGTCACGCGTCGCCACGCCCGATCAGAGCCATCAGCTCGGCGCGCGCGGTGGGGTCGGCGTACGCGCCGCGCGCGGCGACGGTCACCGTGGTGCTGCCCGTCTGCCGCGGGCCGCGGGTGGTTACGCACGCGTGCGTCGCATCCAGCACGACGAGCACGCCGCGGGCGCCCGCCCCGTGCTCGATGGTGTC
Source organism: Actinomycetes bacterium (assembly GCA_023386675.1). Lineage (GTDB taxonomy): Bacteria > Actinomycetota > Actinomycetes > Actinomycetales > Microbacteriaceae > Leifsonia. The sequence continues at coordinate 1,210 of JAEWJG010000218.1, read as the reverse complement.
GGCGATCTGCTCGGTCAGCCGCTCCTGCACCTGCGGGCGCGCGGCGAGCGTCTCGATCACGCGCGGGATGCGGCCGAGCCCGACCACGGTGTCCCCCGGCAGGTACGCGACGTGCGCGACGCCGGCGAACGGCAGCAGGTGGTGCTCGCAGACCGACCGGAAGGCGATGTCGCGCATCAGGACCGTCTCGGCCGTCCGGCCGTCCTCCAGCGGGATCGCGTCGCCCAGGTCACCAGCCGCGTCACGGCCGACGCCGGCGAAGAACTCCGCGTAGGCGTCGGCAACGCGCGACGGAGTGCCCTGCAACCCCGGACGCGCCGGATCCTCGCCGATGGCGGCGAGGATCTCGGCGACGGCCGCTTCGATGCGCGGACGATCGATTTCGGCCATGCGCGCGGCGGCCCTAAGCGGTGGCCGGCCGCGGCTTGATGGCGGGCGAGCGCTTCGGCTTGGCCGCCGGCGGCTCGGAGTCGACCCCGCCGTCCACCGCGCCCGCGTCGATCGGGGCCTTGGGGAACGGGATGGGCGGAACGTCCGAGATCGGGCGCTTGTCGCTCGAGAGCCACTGTGGGCGCTCGGGCAGCTTCTTCACGTCGGCGAAGATCTCGGCGATCTGGTTGTGGTCGAGGGTCTCGTGCTCCAGCAGCGCCGCCGCGAGACGGTCGAGGACCGCGCGGTTGTCGTTGAGCACCTCCCACGCCTCGTCGTGAGCCTTCTCGATGAGCTCGCGCACCTCGGCGTCGACGCGCTCGGCGATCCGCTCGGAGTAGTCGCGCTGGTGGCCCATGTCGCGGCCGAGGAACATCTCGCCGTTCGCCTGGCCCAGCTTGACCGAGCCGATGTCCGAGCTCATGCCGTACTCGGTGACCATCTTGCGGGCGATCGAGGTCGCCTTCTCGATGTCGTTCGAGGCGCCGGTGGTCGGGTCGTGGAACACGATCTCCTCGGCGACGCGGCCGCCCATGGCGTAGGCCAGCTGGTCGAGCAGCTCGTTGCGGGTGACCGAGTACTTGTCCTCGAGCGGCATCACCATCGTGTAGCCGAGGGCCCGACCGCGCGGGAGGATGGTGATCTTCGTCACCGGGTCGGTGTGGCGCATCGCCGCTGCGGCGAGCGCGTGACCGCCCTCGTGGTACGCGGTGATCAGCTTCTCCTGGTCCTTCATGACCCGGGTGCGCTTCTGCGGACCGGCGATCACGCGGTCCACGGC
>JAEWJG010000184.1 GCA_023386675.1 Actinomycetes bacterium | reverse complement strand
ATCGCGAACGGCCACGCGCTCGCCGAGCTGACGACGGCCGGCGGCCTGACGCAGGAGACGGCGAACGCGGTCACGGCGCTGGCGGGCATCCTCTATATCGTGGTGCTGATCGTGGTGGCCGCCGGCGGCCTGGTCACGCTGTGGCTCATCCTGCGCCACTACCGCCGCGGCGAAGGGGTACGGATGGCGGAGCAGCCGATCGCCTGACCGGGGTCAGCCCTCGATCAGCGCCTCCTGCGCCTCCTTCGGCAGCTTTCGCACCTTGGTCCGCCGCTTGCGCCGGTCCGGGATCATCGAGCGCATCTCCTCCAGGCGGCCGAAGCAGAGCAGTCGGTCGCCCGCCTCGAGCACGTAGCCGCCGCGCGGGTTCGGGATCACGGACGTCCCGCGGTGCAGCGTCAGCACCGAGATGTCGCGCTCGCCGAGGCCCGAGTCGCGGAGCGACTTGCCGATCAGGTCCGCGTTCGAGTGCACCAGCAACTCCGCCACCCCGTACCCGGTCGAGACGCTCAGCCGCTGACGGACGTCGATCTCCGGGAAGGCGACCTGGTTGTCGATGAAGTCGATGATCGCTCCCGCCACATCCAGGCCGGTCGCGCGCTCGATGCCCTCCAGCCCCGGGGAGGAGTTGACCTCCATCACCAGCGGGCCGTCCTTGCCTTCCAGCATGTCGACGCCGGCGACGCGGAGGCCCATGATCTGCGCCGACCGGACCGCCGCCTCCTCGAACTCGGGCGTCAGCGCGACCTTCTCCACCGTCCCGCCGCGGTGCACGTTCGAGCGGAACTCGTCGCCGCTCGCCACGCGCCGCATCGCCGCGACCACGCGGTCGCCGACGACGAGGGCGCGGATGTCGCGCCCGCGGCTCTCGGAGATGAAGCTCTGGATGAGGACGTTCTGCTTCGTCGAGTGCAGCGTCTCGATGATCGACTCCGCGATCTTCGCCTCCGGGGCGAGGATGACGCCGATGCCCTGGGTGCCCTCCAGCAGCTTGATCACGACCGGCGCCCCGCCGACGCGCTCGATCGCCATGCGCACGTCCGCGCGGCTGTTCACGAACGCGGTGCGCGGCATCCCGATGTTGTGGCGGGAGAGGATCTGCGTCGCACGCAGCTTGTCGCGCGAGTTCGTGATGCCGTTCGCGGTGTTCGGCGTGTACACGTCCATCTGCTCGAACTGCCGCACCACAGCCGTGCCGTAGTACGTGATCGAGTTGCCGATACGCGGCAGGATGGCGTCGTAGTCGGACAGCGGCCGGCCGCGGTACTGCAGATCCGGTTCGTCCTGGGTGAGATCGATCGCGAACCGCAGCGTGTTGAGCACCTTCACCGTGTGGCCACGACTCTCGGCCGCCGAACGCAGGCGCTGCGTCGAGTACGCGTGCGGGGCGCGCGAGAGGATGGCGAGTTTCACGGGGGTGCTCCTGCGAAGATGGGGGAATGGCCGACACCCATCTAAACACCGACGAGGCCGGCGCGCGCACGGTCGGCTCGCACACTGTCGGCTGGCGCGAATGGGTGAGCCTCCCGGACATCCCGGTGCCGTGGATCAAGGTGAAGGTGGACACGGGCGCACGCAGCTCCTCCCTCCACGCGTTCGACATCGAGGAGCTGCCCGGCGACCGGGTGCGCTTCCAGGTGCATCCGTGGCAGGACTCCGACCGGGATGCGGTGGCGGCCGAGTGCGCGATCCACGACCGGCGGGTGGTGCGCAGCTCGTCGGGGCACACCGAGGAGCGGATCGTGGTGCTGCTCGACCTGGTGCTCGGCGGCCGCACGGTGCGGGCCGAGACGACGCTGACGAACCGCGATCAGATGGGCTTCCGGATGCTGGTAGGCCGCGAGGCGCTGCGTCAGGGTTTCGTCGTGGACCCGGCGCGGTCGTTCCTGGGCGGCCGTGCGCCGCGGGAGGTCCGCCGCCGTAACCGCGGGCGCGAGATCGGCTGAGCTAGCCCGCCTCCTCCAGCCCCAGCTCCCGGCGCCAGTGGGCAAGGAACTCCGCCCCCGCGTCGTCGTGGATGGCGTCGCCGATCGTGATCACCTCGTAGGGGCGGTCGAGCACGCCGTCGGCGGGGCGCACGTCCACGTGCGCGACCTCGTAGCCGGCGTCGTGGACGAAGTCGGCCATCTTGTAGTCGCTCCGGGAGTCGCCGATGGAGCGCCAGCGGCGGGGGAGCGGGCCGCGCGCGGCGAAATAGTCGAAGGCGCGCTGGGCGCCGCGGTCCTTGTCCAGCAGCACCGACTCGATGTCGGTGGAGATGATGGTCGGGTCGATGCGGAACGGCACCTCGCCGTCGGCGTCGGGCTCAGTCCGGGAGCCGTAGCGCAGCCCAACACCCAAGCCGGTGAGCGCGTCGAACGCCGCATCCTGGAACCGGCCCTGCGCCTCCGCGTAGGTGTCGGCATCGACGTCGGTGCGCTGCTCCACCGAGATCATCGCTCGCTTGGTCTCGTCGAAGAACATGGTGTCGGCGAAGCGTTCGCGCACGAGGGTGCGCACCGCGTCCACCGCCTGCGGCTCGAAGGCCACCGACGAATCCACGGTGACCTCGCCCATCCCCTCGCCCGTGATCGGCGCCCACGCGCCGCCCTTCTCGAACACGCCGAACATGCGCGCGCCGTGCTGGTCGAGCGCCTCGCCGAGGCCCGCGTCGCACAGCGGGGCGACCACCTGGTGGCGGATGAAGTCGCCGGAGCGGCCGGTGATGAACGCGATCGGGACGCCCGCCGCGGCCATGGCCACGAGGTCGGTGACGATGCTGCGGATGGCGATGGTGCGGGTGACGGGGCTGGCGAGCGGTCCGTCGACGTCGAAGAGGAGGCCGAGATTGTGCACAGTCCATTCTCTCCGCTGCGACAATGGACGCATGTCGCAGCCCGAGCCCGCAGCCGTCCCGCTGTGGCACCCGGATGCGCCGAGCACCGTCGTCGAGGGCGACAACCTCGAGGTGCTGGCCGAGCTCCCGGACGGCGCGTTCCGGCTGATCTACCTCGATCCGCCGTTCAACACCGGGCGGCCGCAGGCGCGGCAGACTCTCACCTCGGTGCGGTCGGAGGGCGGCGCGGGCAGCGTGATCGGCTTCAAGGGCCGCAGCTACGAGCGGATCAAGGGCGACCTGCTCCGGTACGACGACCGGTTCGAGGACTACTGGGGGTTCCTGGAGCCGCGACTCATCGAGGCGTGGCGGGTGCTGGCGGACGACGGGACGCTGTACCTCCACCTCGACTACCGCGAGTCGCACTACGCCAAGGTGCTGCTGGATGCGCTGTTCGGCCGGGAGTCGTTCCTCAACGAGATCATCTGGGCCTACGACTACGGCGCCAAGCCGAAGAACCGCTGGCCGGCCAAGCACGACACGATCCTCGTCTACGTGAAGGACCCGTCCGCCTACCACTTCGACTCGGCGGCGGTCGAGCGCGAGCCCTACATGGCGCCCGGGCTGGTCACTCCGGAGAAGGCGCAGCTCGGCAAGCTGCCGACGGACGTCTGGTGGCACACCATCGTGTCGCCCACCGGTCGCGAGAAGACGGGCTACCCGACGCAGAAGCCGGAGGGGGTCCTGCGCCGCATCGTGCAGGCGTCGAGCCGCGAGGGGGACTGGGTGCTCGACTTCTTCGCGGGCAGCGGCACGACCGGCGCGGTGGCGGCGGGCCTCGGGCGGCGGTTCCTGCTCGTCGACAGGAATCCGGCCGCGATCGACGTCATGCGCACTCGGCTGGGCGGCGGCGACGTGCGATTCGTGGGTTGAGCCCGCTCACCCCGGATGCTCGACGTGCGCCTTGAGCGCCCGCATCGTCCTCCTGCTCTCGGCCGCCGCCATGCGCACGAGCACCGGCTGCATCGCCCGGAAAACGCCGTGCGTGGTCAGCTCACCGACGCGGGTGACGCGGGTGGAGGCGGTGGTGCCGTCGACCACGTAGCGGATGTCCGCGTCCACGCCGCCCGAGCGCACGGCCTGGTGGAAGTGCAGCATCCGGTCGGGCTGGTCCTCGAGCAGCCGGCCGCTCATCCGGCCGACCGTGGTCGCGTCCACGTAGCCTCCCGGGCCCCCCGTTCGCGTCCCGTGGTACACGATCGAGTGCCGCAGCCAGTCCGGGTAGGAGTCGAGCGTCCGGATGGCCAGGTACACGTCGTGCGCCGGCGCCTCGATCTCGATGGTGTCCTCAATTCGTCTCATGCGGCCGGTCTACGCCCATCCACAGGGAATCGTCGAGCGTAGTTCTGCCCCTGTTGGGCGTTCGTCCGGGAATCTCAGGGTCGCTTGTGGAAGGGTGGAAGGCACTATGCGATCGAGCCTGCGCGCCCTCCCCTTCGTCTGGGGTGCGCTCGTGTCCGCGCTGCTGTTCGTCGCCGTGTACGTCGTATTCGTGCGCAGCTACATCGGTCAGGTGATCGACGAGCGCGCGTTCGCCGGGGCGGACGCCTGGAAGGGCGACGTGATCGAATTCGCGCACGCCTTCCTCGACGCGCTGCCCGCCGCCTCGGTCGTCATCGGGGCGGTGACGGCGATCGTCATCGTGCTGGTGCGGCGCAACTGGCTGGTCTTCGCGGTCGCGGTCGGCGCCGCGATCGCCGCGAACGTGAGCACGCAGGTGCTCAAGTACACCATCCTCTCCCGGCCGGAGAAGGGAGTGGATGTGGGGCTCTCCAACTCCCTCCCGTCCGGCCATACGTCGGTCGCCGCCTCCGCCGCGCTCGTCGTCTTCCTGCTGGCGTCGCCGCGCTTCCGGCCGCTCGCCGCGGTGGTCGGCTCGGTCTTCACGATCGCGGCGGGTGCATCCACCCTGGTGGAGCAGTGGCACCGGCCGAGCGACGTCGTCGCGGGCATGCTGGTGGTCGCGTTCTGGGGCAGCCTGGCCGGGATCGTGCTGTCGGGGTTGCGCCTGCCGGGTGCCGAGCCTCCCGTCCGCAGCAAGCTGTGGCCGCTGGTCTGGGTCGGAGCGGTGTGCGGCCTCGGCTCGATCGTCGCGCTGCTGGTGACGTACTTCTCCACCCAATCGGGGACCGAGCACCTGTTCATCGCGTACGCCGGCGGGGTCGCCGCGATCGTCGCGACCGGGCTCGTGATCGCGGCCGCCGGCAACCGGCTCTACCGCCGGCTCGCCTGACGCCGCTTCATCAGAGCCAGTCGCGGAGCCGGCCAGGAGCTGTGCGCAGGCGAGCGATCCGGCGTTCGGCCACCGTCGAGACCGAGAGCGCCCGGGCGGCGACGGGCCACGCGAGGACCACGACGCTGAGGATCGCCATCACGGGGTACTGCCAGATCAACTGATCGGACGACCAGTACAGCAGCAACGTCACGATCGACATCGCTGCGGCAACCCGTGTGAGCACGCCCAGGATCAGGACGACGCCGAGGCCCGTCTCGAGAAGAGGGATCGCGAAACCGAACAGTGCCGGAAGCGGTCGCATGACCGTATCGGCGAAGGCCGCGAAATACCCGGGGACGCGAGGGTTGTTCGCGGCACCGTCGATCACGAAGCCGATATCGGCCGCGCCGAACCCCGCTCGGTATTTGAGGATGCCCTCCAGCAGCCAGAAGACGCCGAGGGCGACCCTCGCCGCGCCGACCAGGATGGGCGCAGCGGCGAGGGCCGCGTTCACGGAACGTCGGGTCACGAGAGGGCTGCGGCGCCGAACGTCGCCTTGGCCTTGTCGCAGTGGACGACGACGTTCTTGTACTGGGAGGCGTCGATCCCCTTGAGCGAGAAGGTCTGGTCGGCCTGGTCGTACGCGACGCCCTCGACCTCCTTGCCGGCGGTCACCGCGGCCTCGTCCGTTCCATTCGCCAGGTAGAGGTGGAGATCCGGACCCTCGTCCGAGGAGAAGCCGGAGAGGGTGATCGTGCCGCTGCTGATGGTGACGGCGCCGGCGACCTTCTTGCCGTTCAGACCGGTGAATGTGCCGGTCAAGGTCTTGGAGGAGGACGAGGTCGAGGACGCCGCGGTCGGGCTGGAGCCGGTCGTGGCCTCCGACGACGCCGAGCAGGCGGTGAGGCCGACGGTGAGGGCGACCGCGGCGACCGCGAGGGCGAGAGTCTTGCGCATTGTGGTGTATCTCCTTGTGCTGCCCAGGCCCGGTGCCGAGGCGAGATGACGCTAACAACCGGCGTGAGACCGTGGGTCAGACATTTCAACCCTGTAAGAACTCAGGTTCGGCCGCGTGCGTCCGGCCAAGATGGGCACATGATCGCCACCCCGCAGCTCACGGCGATGCTGGTGGAGGACGATCCGACCGTCCTCGGCGTCGTGAGCGACTACCTGACGGCGGCCGGCTACCGGGTCGCTGCGTTCGCCGACGGCGCCAGCGGGCTCCGGGCGCTCTCCGGTCCACTGCCCGATGTGCTCGTCCTCGACCGGATGCTGCCCGGCGTCAGCGGTGACGAGCTGTGCCGGAGGGCACGTGAACGGGACGACCGGCTCCCGATCCTGATGCTGACCGCGCTCGATCGCGTCGACGATCGCATCGACGGGCTGGAGCGCGGCGCCGACGACTATCTGACCAAGCCCTTCTCTCTGCGCGAGCTGCTCCTCCGCGTCGATGCGATGGTGCGGCGAGCGCGGGCTCCCCGGCCGGCGGCGGCCTTCGAGTCCGGCCCTTTCCGGCTTGACCCGGCGCGACGGACCGTGTGGGCGCGCGGCGATGAAGTGGCGCTGACCGCGCGCGAATACGAGCTCTTCCACTACTTCCTGCTGTATCCGAATCGGGTGGTGACGCGCGACGAGGTGCTCCGCGAGGTGTGGGGCTGGAGCTGGGGTGATGCATCGACCGTCACCGTTCACATCCGCCGCCTGCGCGAGAAGATCGAGCCGGAACCTCACGAGCCGCGGCATCTGCTGACCGTGTGGGGCGAGGGTTACCGGTTCTCGCCGCAGGGGGAGGCGCTATGAAAAGCGCAGACCTGTGGTTCATCGTCGTCGTGACCCTGGGCTGCACCGCCGCTGTCTCCCTCCTCGCCGCGGTCGTGCTCCGTCTCGTGCGTCGGGCCTCCATCGTCTGGCGCATCGCCGTCGTAGTCGCTTCCGCCATCGCCTCCATCGCTTGTTCCACGCTGGCCATCGCAGCCGGAATGTACTTCACGCCGCACGACCTGACGGTGCTGCTCTGGATCGTGTCCGTTGCCGCGGCGTTCAGCGTGGCGGGCGCGTGGCTCGTCGCACGGGGCGTGCGGCGTTCCATAGCCTCCCTCGCCGACTCCGCGCGGCGGATGGGCGACGGCGAGGTGGTGCTCCACGGTCGGGATGCGGCCAAGGAGGTGGCTGCGACGTCCGCGCTACTCGCCGAGACCTCCGCGCGCCTGGCAGCCGCGCGCGAAGAGCTGGAGCGGCTCGACGCGGCGCGCAGCGCGTTCTTCGCCTGGATCTCCCACGACCTGCGAACACCGTTGACCGGCGTCCGGGCGCTCGCCGAGATGCTCGAGGAGGGCATGGTGCAGGATCCGGCCGAGGTCGGCGGGCGGATCCGCCAGCAGGCGGACACGATGAGCCGGATGGTCGACGACCTCTTCGAGCTGTCGCGGCTGCAGAGCGGCACCCTACGGCCGCGGTGCGAGGACGTGGTGGTGCGCGATGCGGTGTCGGATGCGGTCGCTGACGTGCGCGTACTGGCGGAAGCGCGCGGGGTGCGGATCGCCGACGGCGACGTGGCGGGGACCGTCTGGGCGGATCCGTACCTCCTCGGGCGGGTGCTGGCCAACCTGCTCGGGAACGCCGTACGGCACGCGCCGCCGCTGAGCGTTGTCGAGGTGTCCGCCGTTCCGATCGGCGGGGCGGTCGTGCTCGGCGTGGTCGACCGGGGGCCGGGCGTGCCGCAGTCCGATCTGGAGCGGATGTTCGAGGTCGGCTGGCTGGACGATCCGGCGCGGACGCCGGACCGCGGTGGGACCGTGCGTTCCGGCCTGGGTCTCGCGATCGTCCGGGCGATCCTGGATGCGCACGACGGGACGGTGTGGGCGGAGCGCACCGCCGACGGCTTCCGCCTGGCCGCGAGCCTGCCCGCGAGGGCGGGGTCGCAGCCGGTCAGTGCCTGAAGAACGGAATGAGGGCGGCGGCGAGCTCCTCGGGCGCCTCCTCCGCGACGTGGTGCCCCGAGTCGATGCCGTGGCCGCGGACGTCGTCCGCCCAGTCGCGCCAGATGGCCAGCGGGTCGCCGAACAGCCGCTCGAGGTCGTCGCGCTCAGACCACAGAGCGAGCAGCGGCACGGTGAGCCGGCGCCCCGCCGCACGGTCCGCCTCCTCGTCGGCGCGGTCGACCGTGAGCCCGGCGCGGTAGTCCTCGAGCATCGCACGCACGACCTCAGGACGATGAACCGCCTCCCGGCGCTCGGCGAAGTTCTCGGCGCCCATCCCTTCAGGATCGCCGCCGTACCAGGCGTCCGGGTCGGCGCCGATCACACGCTCCGGGGTCTCCGGCTGCGCGAAGAAGAACCAGTGGTACCACTCGGTCGCGAACTCCGGCGTGATCCGGTCGAGGTGCTGGACGATCGGGATGCTGTCTAGTAGTGCGACGCGGCGCACCGCCTCCGGATGGTCCATCGCGAGCCGGAAGGCGACGTAGCTGCCGCGGTCGTGTCCGACGAGATCGAAGCGGTCATGACCCAGCGACCGCAGGACGGCGAGCACGTCCTCCGCCATCGCGCGCTTCGACGCCTGCGCGTGATCGGGCCGCGGCGCTGGGGCCGTCGACCGGCCGTAGCCGCGGAGGTCGGGCACGACGACGGTGAAGCCGTCCGCGACGAGCAGAGGCGCGACGCGGTGCCAGGTCGCTCCGGTCCGCGGGTGGCCGTGGAGGAGCACCAGCGGCGGCCCCTCGCCGCCGAAGCGCACGTGGATGCGCGCCTCGCCGACATCGACGTCGGTGGTACGGAAGCCGTCGAACACGCTCCCGGTCTCAGGCCTTCGCGCGCAGGTTCTCCGCGATCTTCGCGAGCGACCCGTCCAGTGCCTGCTGCATCCCGTCGAAGTCCTGCGTCGTGTGGATGGTGAGCTCGACGCCGTCGTCGGTGAGCCGCAGCGAGCCGTGGTAGTCGTGCGGGCCGGGCGCCGACCAGGTGATCTCGCGAGCGGCGCGGTCGACGTCGAACGCGGCTTCGGAGGTGACCGTCTCGTCGGTCCCGTCCCGGTCGGCGTCGACGTGCGCCGTCGTCTCGACCTTGCCGTCGGGCAGCTCATGAGCCGAGGTCACGCGCGGGAAGTACGCGGGCAGGTTCTCCGGGTCGGAGACGTAGTCGAAGTACTCGTCGGCGTCTCCGTCGAGCGGGCGGGAGGAGGTGTAGGTGGGCATGCCGCGACGGTACGCCCACGCGCGCCGCGCGCAACCGCTGCCGACGGTGTCTAGCGGCGAGCAGGCGCGGGAGGGGTGGATGCTGTGGCCGAGCGCGAGGGCGAGGGCGCGACCGCTGCATCCACGGCTGCAACGGCGAGGGTCAGCCCGCACACGGCGGCGGAACAGCCGATCAGGACGGCCGGCCCGAGCGGCGCCACCAGGCCCGCCGCGGCGACGCCGAGCGCGCTGCCGCCGACCTTCACTC
>JAEWJG010000145.1 GCA_023386675.1 Actinomycetes bacterium | reverse complement strand
GGCACCCTCGACCGCGGCTACGCGATCGTGCAGACGGCCGCGGGGCACGTGGTGACCGACCCGGCGGAGGCGCCGTCGGGCTCCGAGCTGCGGCTCACGGTCTCGGGCGGCTCGCTCGCTGCGACGGCCGGCAGTGCGCTGCCGTCGCCCGCGAGCCGAGCCGACGCCGAATAGAATGGATGCCATGCCCACCACAGAGACGTCCCCGGCCGGGGATCCGCTCGGCACGCTCAGCTACGAAGAGGCGCGCGACGAGCTGATCCGCGTCGTGACGGAGCTCGAGCAGGGCACCACCACGCTCGAGGAGTCCATCGCGCTGTGGGAGCGGGGCGAAGCCCTCGCCCGGCACTGCGAGGAGTGGCTGATCGGCGCGAAGGCCCGGCTCGACGCGGCACGCGCCGGCGCGGGCGCAGCGACCTCGGGAGCGTTCGACGGCGAATGAGCCCCCGCAACAACAAGCCGCCGGCGGTCGTCGCGGAGCTCGGTCGCCCCGAGACTCCGGAGGAGACCGCCGCCCGCAAGGCCGAGAACTCGGCGAACCATCGCAACCGGCAGACGATCAACAACCTCGTCTACTCGTTGCTCGCGACCCTGGTCCTGGTGGCTGTGATCGTGCTGATCGTGCCGCGCGGCAATCCCTCCGCCACCAAGCCCGCCGTCGACTACCCGACCGTCGCCCAGCAGGCGCAGGGCAGTGAGCCCGACGCGCTCCTGGTGCCGAAGCTCCCCTCCGGCTGGAAGTCCAACAACGCCGAGCTGAAGACCAAGACGTCCGACGGCGTCGACTCCTGGTACGTCGGGTTCGTGACGCCGAAGCAGCAGTTCATCGGGATGTCGCAGGGCTTCAAGGCGAACGACAGCTGGGTCTCCGACCAGGTGAACAAGTCGCGCATCAAGGGGACCCGCGACATCGACGGCGTGACCTGGGACGTCTACGACAACCGCACCTCCAGCTCGGACGACGGCAACGTCGAGTACGCGCTGACGACCACGTCCGGCGACAGCACCATCATCCTGTTCGGCACGGCGGACGACGCCGAGTTCCGGACGATGGCGTCGTCGCTGGCCGACCAGATCCACTCACTCCCAGGAGGTCAGTAGTGCCCACCACGCGCCCCGGCAAGGTCTGGAACGCCATGCTCGACGGGAACACCCGCTTCGTCGCGGGCGAGCCGCAGCACCCGCATCAGGATGTGGTGCGCCGCGAGTCCGTCGCGGAGGGCCAGGAGCCGGTCGCGGCGATCTTCGGCTGCGCCGACTCCCGCCTCGCGGCCGAGATCATCTTCGACATGGGCCTCGGCGACGCCTTCGTGGTGCGCAACGCCGGGCAGGTCGTCTCCGACTCCGTGATCGGGTCGCTGGAGTACGCGGTCGCGGTGCTGCACGTGCCGCTCATCCTGGTGCTCGGGCACGACAGCTGCGGCGCCGTCGCGGCCGCCATCTCGTCGCAGGCGGAGGACGCCGACCCGCTCCCGCCGCACATCGCGCAGCTCATCGCGCCCATCGTCCCGGCCGTGCACCGCGTCGGCGGCTATGGCGCGGTCGACCCGGCCGCGGTCGACGCCGGAGAGGTCGGGCGCGAGCACCTGCGCGACACCGTCTCCGAGCTGCTCGCGCAGTCCGAGATCATCGCCTCCGCGGTCGCCGAGAACACTCTCGCGATCGTCGGCGCCAACTACCGGCTCGCGGAGGGCCGGGTCGTCCCCGACGTCGTCGTCGGCATGCGCGACTGACATCGACCTCCGTCTACAGAAAGGAACACACACCGTGGTGGACACCCAGGCGGACGCCGAGTACCGCATCGAGCACGACACGATGGGAGAGGTGCGCGTCCCGAAGGATGCGCTGTACAGCGCGCAGACGCAGCGCGCCGTCGAGAACTTCCCCATCTCCGGGTCGGTGCTGGAGCCGGCGCAGATCGCCGCGCTCGCCCGCATCAAGAAGTCGGCCGCCCTCGCCAACGCGCGTCTCGGCGTGCTCGACCAGGACGTCGCCGACGCCATCGCCTCCGCCGCCGACGAGGTGGCCGCGGGCGCCCACGACGCCGAATTCCCGATCGACGTGTACCAGACGGGTTCCGGCACCTCGTCCAACATGAACATGAACGAGGTGCTGGCGACGCTCGCGTCCCAGCGTCTCGGCCGTCCGGTGCACCCGAACGACCACGTCAACGCGTCGCAGTCGTCGAACGACGTCTTCCCGACCTCGGTGCACATCGCCGTCACCGGCGCGCTCACCGACGACCTCATCCCGGCGCTCGACCACCTCGCGGTCGCGCTGGAGGAGAAGGCGGAACTGTGGTCGGAGGCCGTGAAGAGCGGCCGCACGCACCTCATGGACGCCACCCCGGTCACCCTGGGCCAGGAGTTCGGCGGGTATGCCGCGCAGATCCGCTACGGCATCGAGCGCATCCTGGCCGCCCTCCCCCGCGTCGCAGAGGTCCCGCTCGGCGGCACCGCGGTCGGCACGGGCATCAACACGCCGCTCGGCTTCCCGCAGCTCGTCATCGAGCTGCTGACGCAGGAGACCGAGCTGCCGATCACCGAGGCACGCAACCACTTCGAGGCGCAGGCCAACCGTGACGCGCTCGTCGAGGCGTCCGGCGCGCTGCGTACGATCGCCGTCTCGCTGACGAAGATCTCGAACGACCTCCGCTGGATGGGCTCCGGCCCGAACACCGGCCTCGGCGAGCTGCACATCCCGGACCTCCAGCCGGGTTCGTCGATCATGCCGGGCAAGGTCAACCCGGTCATCCCGGAGGCGGTCCTCATGGTCGCCTCGCGCGTGATCGGCAACGACGCGACGATCGCCTGGAGCGGTGCGTCGGGCCTGTTCGAGCTGAACGTCGCCATCCCGGTCATGGGCACTGCTCTGCTGGAGTCGATCCGCCTGCTCACCCAGGCCAGCCGCGTGCTCGCCGACAAGACGATCCGCGGCCTCGAGGCCAACCTCGACCGCGCCCGCGCGTTCGCCGAGTCGAGCCCGTCGATCGTGACGCCGCTCAACCGCGTGATCGGCTACGAGGCCGCCGCCAAGGTCGCCAAGCACGCCGTCGCCAAGGGCATGACCGTGCGCGAGGCCGTCATCGACCTCGGCTTCGTCGACCGCGGCGAGGTCACCCTCGAGCAGCTGGACACCGCGCTCGACGTCCTCTCGATGACCCACCCCGGCTGACCCACCCCGGCGGGCCCGTGCAGCCGGCCGAGCACAGGAAGAACGCTCCCGATCCGCGTGATCGGGAGCGTTTTTCCTGTGCTGGGCGGCGGTCAGCCGAGATCGACGTAGAACGGGCACTGCCAGGCCCGGGTCGCGGTCGCCTGCGGATTGAGATCGTCCGACCACGGCGGGTAGAGGCGGAACCCGCGCTTCCCGCCCCGCCCGTCGACCGCCACCACCCCGCGCGCGGCGAGAACCGGCGCCGGCAAGACGAACGCTCCGAAGCGCGCTCCCTCGCGGACGACGACCATCTCGTGACGCGACCCACCGCCCACTACACGAAGAGTGCACGCCGAGACGGGTCTCAGCGTGCACTCTTCGTGGACTCGACGGCGGCTAGGCGGGCTAGGCCAGCTCGTTGGCCTCCAGCATCTCCGTGACGAGGGCGGCGATCGCGGAGCGCTCCGAGCGGGTCAGGGTCACGTGCGCGAACAGCGGGTGGCCCTTCAGCGTCTCGATGACGCTCGCGACGCCGTCGTGGCGGCCGACGCGGAGGTTGTCGCGCTGGGCGACGTCGTGGGTGAGCACGACGCGCGAGTTCTGGCCGATGCGGCTGAGGACCGTGAGCAGGACGTTGCGCTCCAGCGACTGCGCCTCGTCCACGATCACGAACGCGTCGTGCAGCGACCGGCCGCGGATGTGCGTGAGGGGCAGCACCTCCAGGATGCCGCGGTCGAGCACCTCGTCGAGCACGTTCTGCGAGACGAGGGCGCCGAGGGTGTCGAACACCGCCTGGCCCCACGGGTTCATCTTCTCGCTGGCGTCCCCCGGCAGGTAGCCGAGCTCCTGGCCGCCGACCGCGTACAGCGGGCGGAAAACCATGATCTTCTTGTGCTGCCTGCGCTCCAGCACCGCCTCGAGCCCGGCGCACAGCGCGAGCGCCGACTTGCCGGTGCCGGCGCGGCCGCCGAGCGACAGGATGCCGACCTCCGGGTCGAGCAGCAGGTCGATCGCGAGGCGCTGCTCCGCCGAGCGGCCGTGCAGGCCGAACACGTCGCGGTCGCCGCGCACGAGCTTGATCTCCGCGTCCGCGACCACCCGGCCGAGCGCCGAGCCGCGGTCCGAGTGGATGACGAGCCCCGTGTTGACCGGGAGGCCGGCGGCGAGCTCGGTGCGCATCCACTCCTCTTCGTAGAGGGACGCCATGTCGTCGCTGCCGAGGTCGATCGACGCCATGCCGGTCCAGCCGGAGTCGACGGCCTGCTCGTGCCGGTACTCCTCGGCGGCGAGGCCGATGGACGCGGCCTTGACGCGCAGTGGGAGGTCCTTGGAGACGACCGTGACGTCCAACCCGTCGTTCGACAGATTGAGGGCGACCGCGAGGATGCGCGAGTCGTTGTCCCCGAGCTGCATGCCGCTCGGCAGGACGCTCATGTTGGAGTGGTTGAGCTCCACGCGCAGCGAGCCGCCGTCGCCGACGGGGATCGGGAAGTCGAGCCGTTCGTGCTGCACCCGCAGATCGTCGAGGTTCCGCAGCGCCTGGCGCGCGAAGTACCCGATCTCGGGGTCGTTCCGCTTGCCCTCGAGCTCGCTCACGACGACGACGGGGATGACGACAGCGTGCTCCGCGAAGTTGAAGATCGCCTTCGGGTCCGAGAGGAGGACCGACGTGTCGAGCACATACGTGCGCTCGGTCGTCCTCGCCGCTCGATCCGCCTGGTCCTTCGACCGGGTTGCTGCCTGTCGGGTTGCTGATTCCGCCACGACCACTCCCACCCCGCCGGTCCCTCGGGAGCCGGCGGATCTCACTGGCGAGACGGCCGCTGGTTTCGAGACGAACTTTTGTGGCCGTCTCGATCGGGCGCGGTGCCCGATGGCTTGAAACTACGCCCGGCCACCGACATCGCGACTTCCCGGGGCCGCGTGTCGTGTTTCGGCCAGGTGAACATTCGCCCCCAGTTGTGGGAGCTTGTCAGGCGACCGACGCGTACGAGGTGAAGGCCGCACGCAGCATGTCGAGCGTCTCCTCCGTGGTGCCCGCGTGGATGCTGATACGCGCGTTGGTGGCCCGCACGGACGCCGTGATGCCGTGGTTGAACAGCGACGCGCCGAGCGCCGTCAGCTGCTCGGGCAGCGGTTCGAGGACGACCATCCCGGCCCGCTCGTTCGGGCTCCGCGACGAGGAGACCGGGACGGCGAACTCGTCGGCGAGCTCGAGCACCCGCTCGACGTTGTCCGAGACGGCGGCGGCCACCGCGTCCACCCCGACCGCGGCGACCTCTTCGAGCGCCGCGGCGAAGCGCGCCTCGGCCACGAGGTCCGGGTTCGAGACGGAGAAAGCACCGGCGCCGCGCACCGGATCGCGCACCTCGTCCCACGGCTGCTCCGGGCCGGAGCCGGTCCAGCCGCTGAACACCGGCGTCAGATGGTCGATGGCGCGCTCGCTCAGCGCGAGGAAGCCGGTGCCCCAGCCCGCGCGCATCCACTTCTGGCCGCCCGAGACGACGACGTCGGCGACCTCCCATGGCGCATCCACGACGCCGAAGCCCTGGATCGCGTCCACGACCAGCAGCCGGTCGCCGATGACCTGCCGGATGCCGTCGATGTCGGCGAGGTAGCCGGTGCGGGAGTCCACGAGGCTGACCATGACGGCCGCGGTGCTGTCGGTGAGCTGCTCCCGGATGCGGGCGGGCGTCACACGGTCGTGGTCGGTCTCGAGCCACACCGGGGTGATGACGCGGAGGGCGCTCGCGGCGCGCTCGGCCGCGTAGGTGAGGGAGGGGAACTCGGCGAGCGACAGCAGCACGTCCCCGCCGGTGAGTCCGAAGGCGGCGTGCAGGAGCCCGCTGGACGCGTTCGGCTGGAACACGATCTGGTCGGCGGGGAATCGGGTCAGGGCGCTCACCGCGTCCCGCACCCGGTCGTCCTCGGCGCGCATCCGCTCGATGGTGCCGAAGCGGGCGCGCGACAGGATCTCGTACTGTCCGAGCGCCTCGGCGCGGACGGTGGCGGACAGCGGGCCGACCCGTCCGTAGTCCAGGTAGCCGGGCTCCTCGCCGAACCCGCGGGCGAACTCCTCGATCGTCGTCACCTGATGATTCTGCCGGACGCCGGAGCCGCCCCGCGAACTGTGACGGCGCGGCTCAGCTGCCGAAGCGGCGCTGACGGCGGGAGTAGTCGCGCACCGCGCGCAGGAAGTCGACCTCGCGCAGGTCGGGCCCGAGCGCCTCCACGAAGTAGAACTCGCTGTGCGCGCTCTGCCACAGCATGAAGTCGCTGAGCCGCTGCTCGCCCGAGGTGCGGATGACGAGGTCCGGATCGGGCTGGCCGCCGGTGTAGAGGTGCTCGCCGATGAGGTCCGGGGTGAGCAGGTCGGCGAGCGTCTCGAGGCTGCCACCCTCGGCGTGGTGCGCGGCGACGATGCTGCGCATCGCGTCGGTGATCTCCTTGCGGCCGCCGTAGCCGACCGCGAGGTTGATGTGCATGCCCGTGTTCTCGGCCGTCCGGCGCTCGGCGTCGACGAGCGCCTCCACCAGCCGCGCGGGCAGGCCTGCGGTGGAGCCGACGTGCTTGACCCGCCAGTCGCGGTACTGCGAGACGTCCTCCGCGAGCTGCGCGATGATCTCGATCAGGTCGCCGAGCTCGGAGCTCTCGCGGTTGGTGAGGTTGTCCGACGACAGCAGGTACAGCGTCACGACCTCGATGCCGAGCTCGTCGCACCACTCCAGGAACTCGCGCATTTTCGCCGCGCCCGCGCGGTGGCCGTGGGCGACCGTGGTCAGCCCCGCCTGCCGCGCCCAGCGCCGGTTGCCGTCGATGATCATCGCCACGTGCTTCGGCAGCGCGTCGCGGTGGAGGTCGCGGCGGAGCCGCTTCTGGTACAGCCGGTAGAGCAGGCCGCTGGCCATCAGCCGGTCCCCCGGCGTCGCGCTTCTGCTCACCCTGCTACGTTAGCGCGGCTGCGCGGCGACGGGCTGCGCGCGGGTGCGGCTCACAGCATCCCGGCACCCGCCTCCCCTACGCTTGTCCTATGTCGCCCCGGAAGAACACGAGCCCCGACCGCACCGGACCCGTGCGCGGCGAGGATGTCGCGGAGCGTCTCGCCGAGCCCACCGCGCAGCTCGACGCATCCGACGCCGCGGTGCAGGCCGACGAGCGCGAGGCGCGCGACGCCGGCCCCGACCTGCCCAACATCCCGCTGCTCGACGCGTCGCTCGCCGACCCGGCCGATGTCAAGCCGACCTGGCGCGGATGGATCCACGCCGGCACGTTCCCGGTCACCATCGCGGCGGGCATCGTCCTGATCTGCCTCGCCCACGGCGCGCCGGCGAAGTGGGCGTCGGCCGTGTTCATGCTCACGTCGATGCTGCTGTTCGGCAACTCGGCGCTGTACCACCGCTTCAACTGGCGGCCCCGCACCAAGGTCGTGCTCAAGCGCATCGACCACGCCAACATCTTCCTGCTGATCGCCGGCACGTACACCCCGCTGGCGGTGCTCGCCCTGCCGCCGGACAAGGGCGTCCTGCTGCTCTCGCTGGTGTGGGCCGGCGCGCTGGTCGGGATCGGGTTCCGCGTGTTCTGGATCACCGCGCCGCGCTGGCTCTACGTCCCGATCTACGTCGCCCTCGGCTGGGCGGCGATGATGTACATCGTCGACCTGGTGAACGCGAACGTCGCGATGATGGTGCTCGTGCTCACCGGCGGTGTCTTCTACACGGTGGGCGCGGTCATCTACGGGCTGAAGCGCCCGAACCCGTTCCCCGGGAAGTTCGGCTTCCATGAGATCTTCCACACGCTCACCGTGCTCGCGTTCCTCTGCCACTGGACGGCGACCCTGCTCATCGCGCTGCACCCTGCCTACAACGCCGGCTGACGCAGCCGGATCAGGTCGGCAGCGCGCGGCGCCCGGTCACCTGCTTCATCACCAGGGTGGAGCTGAGTTTGCGCACGCCCGGCAGCGCCCCGAGCGGGCCGTCGAACAGCTCCTGGTACGCCGTGAGGTCGGCGGTCAGCACACGGAGCATGTAGTCCGGGTCGCCGAACAGCCGCTCGGCCTGCACGATGTTCGGGATGGCGAGCACGCCCTCCTCGAACGCTCCGACGGTCTCCGGGTCGGTGCGGTCGATCGTGACGAAGACGATCGCCTCGAAGTCGAGCCCGACCGCGGCGGGCGACACGACCGCGCGGTACTGCTCGATGACGCCGTCGCGCTCCAGCTCGCGCACGCGTCGGTGGCAGGGCGACAGAGTGAGACCGACGCGCGCGGCGAGGTCCGTGAGGCTGAGCCGGCCATCCTCCTGCAGCGCCGCAAGGATCTCCCGGTCGATCGCATCCATGCAGTGGATTCTTCCACATTCAGGGTTGCGACGCTGGAAAGTCGGAAGCACCTCCGGTCTCCCGTGGCATAGCTTTCCCCTGTCGAAAGGGGACGCGGATGGATCCGGCTCTGGCACTGGGCTTCTGGGGTGTGACCGTGCTGCTCGTCTGCACACCGGGCGCCGACTGGGCGTACGCGGTCTCGGTGGGCGTCGGCGGCAGGGCGCTCGTGCCGTCGATCGGAGGCATCCTCTTCGGCTACCTCGTGGTGGTCTGCGCGGTCGCCGTCGGCCTGGGCGCGCTGGTGGCGGCGAACCCGGTGCTGCTGGACGTGCTCACCGTGGGAGGCGCGCTCTACCTGCTCTGGCTCGGGATCGGCGGTCTGCTCCGGTCGGCCGCCCCGCTGACCGCGCACGCGACCTCCAGGACGACGGGCACGACCGGGACGGCCGGCACGCCGCTGGCGTCGTTCCTCCGCGGCGCTGGCGTCAGCGGATTCAACCCGAAGGGCCTGCTCGCGCTCGTCGCGCTGGTGCCGCAGTTCACCTCGCCGCACGCCGGCTGGGCGCCGGCCGTGCAGATGCTGCTGCTCGGCGGGATGTTCGTCGCCACGTGCGCGGTGGTCTACCCGGCGGTGGCGATGCTGGCCAGGAGGCTGCTGGCGGCCCGGCCCCGCGGCACGATGATCGTGGCGCGGGTCTCGGCGATCGCCATGACGCTGATCGGGGTCTCGCTGCTGGCGGAGCGCGTCGCGCAGCTCGGGTGAGACGACGACGCCCCGG
This sequence comes from Actinomycetes bacterium, assembly GCA_023386675.1. Lineage (GTDB taxonomy): Bacteria > Actinomycetota > Actinomycetes > Actinomycetales > Microbacteriaceae > Leifsonia. Next base: position 6,876 of record JAEWJG010000145.1, on the reverse strand, counting down.
GTCGCAGAGACCCGGGGCGTCGCCGTGAAGCGATCAGCGGATCACTGGCCCGAGTAGGTGTCCACCTTGGTGACCTCGACCGCGATCTGGCGGCCGTTCGGCGCGGTGTACTCCGTCTTGTCGCCGACCTTCAGGCCGAGGATGGCGGCGCCGAGCGGGCTCTGCTCGCTGTAGACCGGGAGGTCGGTGCCGGCCGCGATCTCGCGGTTGCCGATGAGGAAGACGCTCTCGTCGCCCGCGATGGTCGCGGTGATGACCGTGCCGGGCTCGACGACGCCGTGGCTCTCCGGGGCAGCGCCGACGGTGGCGCTGCGGAGCAGGTTGGTGAGCTGGACGATGCGGGCCTCGATCTTGCCCTGCTCGTCCTTGGCCGCGTGGTAGCCGCCGTTCTCCTTGAGGTCGCCCTCCTCGCGGGCCGCCTCGATGCGCTTCGCGATCTCGTTTCGGCCGTTGACGCTGAGCTCCTCGAGTTCGGCCGAGAGACGGTCGTACGCGTCCTGGGTCAGAAAGGTGACCTGAGACTCCTGGGACATGATGAACTCCTTCGCGCCTCGCGCGGCAACAGCCGCCTGAAGCAGATGGGCCGGTCCCCCGGCCGGTGCTAAAGTCGACGCCCCGGCACAGCCGGGGCGTATCCGCACAATACTAGGTCAGCCAGCAGCTGTTGATCAAACCCGTGTTGGGCTTCATGATCGTGCGGATCGACTCCTTGTACGCGGTGAGGCGCGTGTCCGATCCGGGGTACTGCACGACGCGCCAGCCGACGATCGCGAAGTCCTCGTTCAGGGCCTGAATGGCGCAGGTCACCGGCGTCCCGGGCGGGGCGTTGACGGTGAACGAGATGTCGACGTGGTGGGCGTCCGGGATCGTGTACGCCGTGTCCGTCGCTTCGAGGTCGGCCTGGTTGTTGTCCCACCCGGCCCAGAACACCCACGCGGTCACGATCGCGACGAGGGCGACCAGGCCGCCGATCAGCAGCCAGCGTTCGCGGCGCCTGCGCGCGGGCGTGCGGCCGTAGCGGTTGTCGAGCCGTGCGTTCGGGGTCGGGGTCGTCGCCGTCATGCGTGCCGTCCTGTCCGACCTTCCCGCTCCGTGGCCGGCCGCCGGGCGACGGTAGGCTGGAACAAGACTAGGAGAGAAAGCTGTGAACACTGCCGTGGAGACCGAGATGCCCGTGACCGACCTGTTCTGCGGCGCGGTGGCCGAGTGATCGCCGACGCCCTGCTGCGCGCCTCCGCGCTCCTCGCCGCGACGCCCTCCCCGACCCCGTCGGGCGCGCCGGCCGACGACTCCGTCACACCGGGTGTGCTGGGCTTCGTCATCACGTTCGTCATCGCGGTGATCGTGGTGCTGCTCGTGATCGACATGGTGCGGCGCATCCGCCGCGTACGGTACCGCGCGGAGATCTCCGAGAAGCTGGATGCGGAGCAGGCGGGCGACAGCGGTACGGGGCGCCCGGAGGACCGCGACCGGTGAGGGCCCGCACTGCGCTGATCCTGGGCGCGTGCTGCCTCGTCGTGATCGGGGGCGTGACGACCGCGGCCGCACTCGTGACCGCCCGGCACACCGAGACCCATGCCGTGGGTGCCTCCGGCGGGCCGTCGGCCGCGGCCACGCCGACGGGCACGCAGACGCCCGCCCCGACGACATCCCTCTCGCCCGCGGACTCGCGTGTGCTGGAGTACGTGAAGACACTGCCGGGCGTCGCGGACGTGACCCCGGACACGGTCGACGAGTTCACCGAGCTGACCTGCGCGACTCTCCGCTCTCCGAAGATGTCACCCGCCTTCTACGGGCAGGTCCTCGCGATCGAGCAGAAGGGCTACGGGATCACAGCCGACCAGGCGGACGGGCTGCTCGCCGCCGCCTCGCGTGCGGCCTGCCCCGACGCGTCCCGCGTCGTCAGCAGCCACGGCGCCGAGCCGGCCACGGCGCCGGTCGGCTGACTCGCGAGCGGCAGGCCCTCAGCAGATCGAGCCGCGGGACACGTCGTCGCCGACCACGTTCCTCCCGCCGAGAAGGGTGGTCGTCCCGACCCCGAGGTCGAACAGCCTGTCCGTCTCCGGCTTCGTCAGGCAGGCGCCGTGCGCCAGCAGGAGCGGCAGGTGGGCGCGTCCGCCCCACGCCGCGCCGGTGAGGGCGTCCGGGAAGTCGAGCCCGGACGCGATCAGCGCGGTCGATGCGCCGGAGAACGCGAACGCGGTGACCGCCGCGTTCGTGCCGAAACGGTCGACCCCGGCGAGGCGGGTGACCGGCGCGATCCCGGTGAGAGCGCGGTCCAGCGCCGGGGGTACGGCGCTCGGTCCTCCGACGACGGCGATCCGCGCCGCGGACAGCCCGCCGAGGGCGCCGGAGACATACGCACCGGTCGCGTCGCCGCCGGGCGTCAGCAGCACCGGTCCGCCCTGGTGGCCGGCCGCATCGGTCGCCGACAGGGCGTCCGGGAAGCTCGTCCCGCTCGCGACGTAGGCGATCGGAACCGGCCCCGCCCCGAAGGCGTACTGGGCGACGACGCGGCTGGTGTCGTAACGGTCGGCCCCGGCGAGGCGGACGACGTCGGGCACGAGCGCACTCAGCGCATCCACCACTGCCGGCTGGACGGCGTTGACCCCGCCGACGACGACCGCGCGGGCGGGATGCAGCCGCGCGATCTCGTCCGCCACCGACTGAGGGAGGCCCCACGGCGCCGTGAGCAGCAGCGGACCGCCCTGGTGCGCCGCCGCGGCGCCGGCCGAGAGCGCGTCCGGGTAGTTCAATCCCGAGGCGATGTAGACGACGGGCGCGGTGTCCGGGTATCCGGCGCGCGAGATGAGGACGGACGTGCCGAAGCGATCGCTGCCGCCGATCCGCTGATCCGGGACGTGCTGGTGCCGCACATCGAAGCTCTGCACGCCCATGAACAGCGAGCTCTGATCGGTCCGCGAGATGACCGGCGTCTCGAGCCACGCGTAGCTCGCGGCGAAGGCGCCGTCCGAGCCGTTCGACGGATACGCCGCCTCCAGCTCGTTCGCGGGCACCGCCCGCGTCGTGGTCGTGCCCGGATCGGTGCGGCAGGTCGCGACCGCCTGCATGCGCAGCTGGAAGTCGTTGTCCCGGAGGGCGTCGTCCACCGCCGCGTGATCGGTGTGCGGGTAGACGAAGCAGCCCTTCTGGGCCGGGTTGCTGTACGCGCCGATCACCCCGTCGTCGGGAAGGGTCGGGTCGAGCCCGAGCGCCTTCTTCGATGCGAGCACCGTACGCATCGCCCAGGCGACCTTCGCCGGCGTGAGGCTGCCGTCGCCGAGGTCGAAGTTCACCAGGGCGCCGCGACCCTGCCGGTCCGTCCAGACCTGCGCCGTCGTGTCCGTGAAAGGCTTGCCCGCCGCAGCTCCGGGGGTCTCGGGCTGACGCCCCTCACGGACGAGGGACACCCCCTTGGAGGGGAAGGGAGCCGTGGTCGTCGCCGGGCCGAAGTCACCCGGCAGCGTGGGGTCCGCTTTCGACATCAGGGTGAAGTACTTCACCCACGACGAGAGGCGGGCCTGTTCGCAGGACGCGGTGTGCATCCCCTGCGGGCCCGTGCCCGTCGGCGTCGCGCCGTCGAGCACGGAGAGGGCGTAGCCGACCGGGCTGCAGTGATAGGTGGACTCACCGCGGGTCATCAGCACGAACACCTTGTAGGCGTCGGGCTGGTTGGCGTACAGGGCGGCGGCCTCGAATTCGTCGTCCGGGTGCGGGATGGCGATGTAGAGGATGCGGGCCGGCGCCACGGAAGCCGGCGGGGCCGGCTGGGATGCCCCGGGGTCGGGCGTCGGCGTGGCCGTGGGGGCAGGGGTCGCCGTCGGGTCGGGCGTCGCCGTCGGGTCCGGCGTCATCGAGGGATCGGGCGTCGCGGTCGGGTCCGGCGTCGCCGAAGGATCGGGCGTAGCGGTCGGGTCGGGCGTCGCCGAAGGGTCCGGCGTCGCCGTCGACGCGGCGGGAGCAGGCGCCACGTCCTCTGCGCCAGGCGCCACGGCGAAGCCGCTGAGCGACAGGATGACGGTGGCGGCGGTCACAAGGGCGCGCACGCGCGCAGCAGGGGTGGGCAAGCGGGTCCTCGGGAGGAAGCGGGCCGGGTTCGGCGTCCGGCTCGGCGTGGTCGGGTTTCGGATCTCGCCGGCGCTGGATCCGGCGCTTCCAGACTATGAGAACCGATACATAACGGACGATCGCCCAATGCCCCCAAAACGGGGATACGTCTACCCGTTTCCGGGGGACGCCCGTCTACTCGTCGTCGACCACGGGGTCGTACCCGGCGGCCCGCAGGGCGTCGATGACGTGGCGGCGGTGGTCCGTTCCGCGCGTCTCGACGCTCACATCCAGCTCCACCTGGCTGAGCTGCATCCCACGGCCGTGCCGGGTGTGCAGCACCTCGACGACGTTGGCGTTCACACCGGCGAGGATCTCGGCGATGCGCGCCAGCTGCCCCGGACGGTCCGGCAGCATGATGGTCAGCTTGAGGTAGCGGTCGGATGCGGCCAGGCCCTGGCTGATCACGCGCTGCATCAGCAGCGGGTCGATGTTGCCGCCGGAGAGGATGGCGACCGTCGTGCCGTCGGACGGGACGGACCCGGCGAGGATGGCGGCGACGCCCGCGGCGCCCGCCGGCTCGACGACCAGCTTCGCGCGCTCCAGCAGCACGACCATGGCGCGGGCGATGTCGTCCTCCGACACGGTGACGACCTGGTCGACCGCCTCGCGGATGATCTCGAAGTTGAGCGCGCCGGGCCGGCTGACCGCGATGCCGTCGGCGATGGTCCCGACCGGCGCGATCTCGGTCGGCTCCCCCGCTGCCAGGGAGGGCGGGTACGCCGCGGCGTTCGCCGCCTGCACGCCGATGACGCGCACCTGGCGGCCATCGCGGGCCGCGCGCTGCTTGACCGCGCTGGCGACGCCCGAGATGAGTCCGCCGCCGCCGATCGGCACGACGATCGTGCGCACATCCGGCACGTCGTCGAGGATCTCGAGACCCAGCGTGCCCTGGCCGGCCACCACATCCGGGTGGTCGAACGGCGGGATGAGCACCGCGCCGGTCTCGGCCGCGAAGTCTGCGGCGGCCCGCAGCGTCTCGTCGACGATGCTGCCGCTCAGCACCACGTCGGCGCCGTACGCCCGGGTGGCCTGGAATTTGGGGATGGCCACGCCCACCGGCATGAAGATCGTCGCGTGGATGCCCAGCTCGCGCGCCGCGAACGCGACGCCCTGGGCGTGGTTGCCTGCCGAGGCCGCCACCACGCCGCGGGCGCGCTCCTCGGCGCTCAGCTTCGACATCCGGTTGTAGGCGCCGCGGATCTTGTAGGAGCCGGTGCGCTGCAGGTTCTCGCACTTCAGCAGCACGGGTGCGCCGAGCAGGTCGGCGAGGTACCGCGAGCTCTCGAGCGGGGTCGGCTGGGCCACGTGGGCGACGATGGCGCGCGCGGACTCGAACTCGTCCAGGCTGGGGCCTGCGAACGGGGTGCGCGTGTGATCGGTCGCGGTTGCCACGGGGTCAGCCTAGCCGCGGTCGTATTCCGGTGGATGTATGCGGTCGCCGCTCAGCGAACGGGCGGCCGGCGTACCGGGCGCGGAACGGTCTGCCAGATCGGCCGCTCGGGCCCCGTCCAGTCCGCGCCCGCGGGTGACGTGCGCCACGCCCCGCTGGAGATGTAGTGCACCATCACATTGAGCACCGCCACGAACGGCACCGCGAACAGCGCGCCAGGGATGCCGGCGAGCAGCGACCCGGCCGCGACCGCCAGCACCACGGCGAGCGGGTGCACCCGGACGGCGCTGCCCATGATCAGCGGCTGCAGGATGTGCCCCTCGATCTGCTGCACGAGCAGCACGACTCCGAGCATGATCAGCGCGAACACCCAGCCCTTGAACACGAGCGCGATGAACACGGCCAGCGCACCGGTGACCACGGCGCCGACGACCGGGATGAACGAGCCGAGGAAGACGAGCACCGCGATCGGGAGCACGAGCGGCAGCCCGAGGAAGAACGCGCCGAGCCCGATCCCGAGCGCGTCGATCGAGGCGACCAGCACCTGCACCTTCGCGAAGTTGCGCAGGGTGACCCAACCGGCCTTGCCCGCCCCGTCGACCGCTGCCCGCGCCCGCTTCGGGAAGACCCGCACGATCCACGACCAGATCCCTGTGCCGTCGATGAGGATGAAGATGGTGCTGAACAGCACGAGAAGCGCTCCGGCGAACACGTGCCCGACGGTGGAGCCGACCGACAGGGCGCCCGAGAGGAACACCTGGCCGTCCTGCTGGATGGACGTGCCGATCGAGGCCAGCGCGTTGCTGATCTGGCTCTCGCTCAACCCGAGGGGCCCGCTGGTGAGCCACGAGCGCAGGCCGTTGTACGCCTCCACCGACTGCTTCTGCAGCTCCCCGCTCTGCCGGGTGATCTGCCACACGGCGAGGTAGAGGAGCCCGGCGACCACGATCAGCGTGATGACGAGCACGGTGAGGATGGCGAGCCATTTCGGCCAGCGGTGCCGCACCAGGAAGTCCTTGAAGGGGACCAGCAGTCCCGCGAGCAGCACCGCGATGAGCACCGGGATGACGATGAGCTTCAACTGGATGATCAGGAAGATGATCACCGCGATGACCGCGCCGACGACCAGCAGGCGCCACGACCATGCACCGGCGATGCGCATCCCGCGCGGGACGGCCTCGTCGATCGACGTGGCCGGGTCGACGAGCTCGCGGCCACGGCGCGCGAACCAGGAGCGGGCGGGCGCGCGGTTGCCGGCTCCGGCATCCTCTCCGGGGGTGGTGGTGGGCGGCGGAACAGGGCGGTCGGTGTCTGCCATGCCCGCCAGTGTAGGGGCGCGGGGCGCCCCCCGCACGGCCCCCCGCCGCCCCGCGGGC
>JAEWJG010000227.1 GCA_023386675.1 Actinomycetes bacterium | reverse complement strand
CCGTCGACGTCTCCGTGGCGCGGGCCGCGCTGGCATCGGTCTTCTCGGCCGCGGGCGTGCCGGTCGTCGCGCACTGCTGCGCCCCCGACGTGCCGCTCGACCTGCTGCGCACCGCCGGCGCCGCGGCGGTCGCGCTGGACCTGTCGCTGGTGAGCACACCGGAGCAGCTGGACGCGCTCGGGCAGCAGCTCGACGAGAAGATGGGGCTCTTCGCCGGGGTGTCGGGCCGGTCGCCCGCCACGACGGTGCGGGACCTGTGGCGCAAGCTCGGCTTCCCGCTGTCCTCGCTGGCGGTGCAGGTCGTCGTCACGCCGCCGTGCGGGCTGTCGGTGCCGCCGGTGCCCGTCCTGCGCGCGCTGCGCGACGCGGGGCGGCGGCTCACCGACGATCTCTGAGCGTTTCTGTCGTACCCGGGCGGTAAGTTCGTGGCATGAACGACGCAGGGACCGAGCCCACCCTCGAAGCGCGTGAGCGGCACAGCGAGCTGGCCCGCGAGCTGGACGAGCATCAATATCGGTATTACATCCTGCAGTCGCCGGCCGTTGACGACTCGATCTATGACCGCCTCATGCGCGAGCTCGAGGCGATCGAGGCCGAGTTCCCCGCACTCGTCACCCCCGACTCGCCCAGCCAGCGCGTCGGGGGCACGTTCTCCACCGACTTCGCCGCCGTCGAGCACGCCGAGCGCATGCTCAGCCTCGACAACGCGCTCGACGACGACGAGCTCGCCGCCTGGGCCCAGCGCACCGAGCGCGACGCCGGCAGCCAGCCGCGCTACCTGTGCGAGCTGAAGATCGATGGGGTGGCGCTGGGATTGGTCTACCGCGACGGCCGGTTGGAGCGCGCGGCCACCCGCGGCGACGGCCGCACCGGTGAGGACGTCACGCTCAACGTGCGCACCATCGCCGACATCCCGGAGCGCCTCACCGGCACCGACCTGCCCGACCTGCTCGAGGTCCGCGGCGAGGTGTTCTTCACCGTCGCCGGCTTCGAGGAGGTCAACGCCGCCCAGGTCGCCGCCGGGGAGCGCCCGTTCGCCAACCCGCGCAACGCCGCCAGCGGCAGCCTGCGCCAGAAGGACCCACGCATCACCGCGTCCCGCCCGATGCGCATGCTGGTGCACGGCTACGGCGCCCGCGAGGGGTTCAACCCGGCGAGCCAGCACGAGGCCTATGAGCTGATGCACGCCTGGGGCCTGCCGACATCGTCGCGCTGGAAGGTGTTCGACGACCTCGCCGGCGTGCGGTCCTACATCGCCGACTACGGCGACCGCCGCCACACCATCGAACACGAGATCGACGGCGTCGTGGTCAAGGTCGACCAGATGTCCATCCAGCGCCGCCTCGGCTCCACCAGCAAGGCGCCCCGCTGGGCGATCGCCTTCAAATACCCGCCCGAGGAGGCGATGACCAAGCTGCTCAGCATCGAGGTCAACGTCGGGCGGACCGGCCGCGTCACCCCGTTCGCCGTGATGGCGCCCGTCTTCGTCGGCGGTGTCACCGTCGAGCAGGCCACCCTGCACAACGCGCAGGAGGTCGTGCGCAAGGGCGTCCTCATCGGCGACACGGTCGTCATCCGCCGCGCCGGCGAGGTCATCCCCGAGGTCCTCGGCCCGGTCGCCGACCGCCGCGACGGCACCGAGGTGCCGTTCGTCATGCCGACGCACTGCCCGGCCTGCGGCACGTCCCTCGCTCCCGAGAAGGAGAGCGACGTCGACATCCGCTGCCCCAACGCCCGCTCCTGCCCGGCGCAGCTGCGCGAGCGGCTCTTCGCCCTCGCCAGCCGCAGCGCCCTGGACATCGAGGCCCTCGGCTGGAAGTCCGCCGCCGCCCTGCTCGGATCCGTCATCACCAACGAGGCCGAGCTCTTCGACATCGACGCCGACAAGCTCACCACGGCCCCGTTCTTCGTCAACAAGGACGGCTCGCTCAGCAGCACCGCCCACCAGCTGCTCGCCAACCTCCAGGAGGTGAAGGCGCGCCCCCTGTGGCGGGTCATCGTGGCGCTGTCCATCCGCCACGTCGGCCCGACCGCCGCCCAGGCCCTGGCCAACGCCATCGGCTCGATGGAGACCATCGCCAAGGCCACCCCCGAGGAGCTCGCCGCCGTCGAGGGCGTCGGCCCCACGATCGCCCGCGCCGTCCACGACTGGTTCAGCGTCGACTGGCACCGCGAGATCGTCGACCGCTGGTCCGCCGCCGGCGTCCGCATGGTCGAGGAGCGGGTCGCCTCCGGCCCCCGCCCCCTCGACGGCATCACGGTCGTCGTCACCGGCTCGCTCGAGCGTTACTCCCGCGACCAGGCCGCCGAGGCCGTCACCTCCCGCGGCGGCAAGGTCTCCGGCTCCGTGGCGAAGAAGACCGCCTTCGTCGTGGTGGGCGAGTCCCCGGGTTCCAAGGCCGACAAGGCCGCCACCCTGAAGGTCCCGATCCTCGACGAGGCCGCCTTCGAGGTCCTCCTCACCGACGGCCCGGACGCCGCCCGCGCCCTCGCCCAGCCCACTGATGAGCCCACCGCTGCGGCAGCCGAGCCTGCCGTCGCCGAGCCCGCCGCCTCCGAATCTCCCGCCGAGCCCACC
>JAEWJG010000017.1 GCA_023386675.1 Actinomycetes bacterium | reverse complement strand
ACCTGCGGCTGGTAGCCGGCCTCGGTCAGGGTCTCGAAGCCGTACTGGACGAGCTGCGAGACGCCGCCGCAGAGAACGGCCTGCTCGCCGAAGAGGTCGGTCTCGGTCTCCTCGGTGAACGTGGTCTTGATGCCGCCGGCACGGAGACCGCCGATGCCCTTCGCGTACGAGAGGACGAGCGGCCAGGCGTTGCCGGTCGCGTCCTTCTCGACGGCGACGATCACGGGGACGCCGCGGCCGGCCTCGTACTCACGGCGCACGGTGTGCCCAGGGCCCTTCGGGGCGACCATGATGACGTCGACGCCCTCGGGGGCCTCGATGTAGCCGAAGCGGATGTTGAAGCCGTGCCCGAAGACGAGCGCGTTGCCCTCCTGCAGGTTGCCCTGGATGTCGTCGGCGTACAGATGACGCTGCACCTGGTCTGGCGCGAGGATGACGATGACGTCGGCCCACGCGGCGGCGTCGGCGGCGCTCAGGACGCGGAAGCCCGCCTCCTCGGCCTTCGGCTTCGACTTCGAGCCCTCCTTGAGGCCGATGACGACCTCGACGCCCGAGTCGCGCAGGTTCTGCGCGTGCGCGTGGCCCTGCGAGCCGTAGCCGATGACGGCGACCTTCTTGCCCTGGATGATCGAGAGGTCCGCGTCGTTGTCGTAGTAGATCTCAGCCACTTGGTGCTTCTCCTTGCTGGTTTTTTCGGACGTTGCTAGTTCTTGAAGACGCGCTCGGTGATGGACTTGCCGCCACGGCCGATCGCGAGCAGGCCCGACTGGGCCATCTCCTTGATCCCGTAGGGCTCCAGTACCTTGAGCAGCGCCTGCGTCTTGCCGCTGTCGCCGGTGACCTCGATCACCAGCGCGTCGGTGGCGACGTCGACCACGCGGGCGCGGAAGAGGTTCACCGCCTCGAGCACCTGCGAGCGGGTGGAGTTGTCCACCCGCACCTTGATGAGCAGGTGCTCCCGCTGGACCGACTGCGCCGGGTCGAGCTCGACGATCTTGATGACGTTGATCAGCTTGTTGAGCTGCTTGGTCACCTGCTCGAGCGGGAGGTCTTCCACATCCACCACCACGGTGATGCGCGAGAGGCCGTCGACCTCGCTCGTGCCCACCGCGAGCGAGTGGATGTTGAAGCCGCGCCGGGCGAACAGCCCGGCGACGCGGGTCAGCAGACCGGGCTTGTCCTCCACGAGGAGGCTCAGAACGTGCGTGCTCATGGTCACTCCCCTCCGAACGACGGGCTGTGGTCGCGGGCGTACTGGACGTAGCTGTTGCTGACGCCCTGCGGCACCATCGGCCACACCATGGCGTCGGCGCTCACGACGAAGTCGATGACGACCGGGCGGTCGTTCGTCTCGAGCGCGAGCTTGATCGCGGCATCCACCTCTTCTTCCTTCGTGACGCGGATGCCGAGCGCGCCGTACGCCTCGGCCAGCTTCACGAAGTCGGGGACGCGGACGGTGTCGTGGCCCGTGTTGAGGTCGGTGTTGGAGTAGCGGCCGTCGTAGAAGAGGGTCTGCCACTGCCGCACCATGCCGAGCGACGAGTTGTTGATGATCGCGACCTTGATCGGGATGTTGTTGATCGTGCAGGTGGCGAGCTCCTGATTGGTCATCTGGAAGCAGCCGTCGCCGTCGATCGCCCACACCGTGCGGTCGGGCTGGGCGACCTTCGCGCCCATCGCCGCCGGCACCGAGTAGCCCATTGTCCCTGCACCGCCGGAGTTCAGCCACGAGTTGGGGCGCTCGTAGTGGATGAACTGCGCCGCCCACATCTGGTGCTGGCCGACGCCCGCGGTGTAGATGCCCTCCGGGCCGGTCAGCTCGCCGATCCGCTTGATCACGTACTGCGGGGCCAGGAGGCCGTCTGTGGTCGGCGTGTACCCGAGCGGGAACTCCTCGCGGAGGCCGTTGAGGTACGTCCACCACTCGACGGTGTCGGCCCTGCCGGAGCGCGTGGCGTCCTGGAACGCCGCCGTGGGATCGACGATGACGTCCTTGGCATCGCCGACGATCGGGACATCGGCGACGCGGATCTTGGAGATCTCCGCCGGGTCGATGTCGACGTGCACGACCTTCGCGTTGGGCGCGAACAGGGAGGTGTTGCCGGTGACGCGGTCGTCGAACCGCGCGCCGAGCGACACGATGAGGTCGGACTCCTGCAGCGCCAGCACCGCAGGGACGGTGCCGTGCATGCCCGGCATGCCGAGGTGCTGCGTGTGGGTGTCCGGGAAGGCGCCGCGCGCGGTCAGCGTCGTGACCACGGGCGCACCCGTCGCCTCGGCGAGCTCCAGGAGCTCCTGCGACGCACGCGCGCGGATCACCCCGCCGCCGACGTAGAGCACCGGCTTCTTGGCCTCGGCGAGCAGCTGGGCCGCTGCCAGCACCTGCTTGCCGTGCGCCTTGGTGATGGGCCGGTAGCCCGGCAGGTCGACCTTGGGCGGCCAGATGAACGGCGCGGCGTTCTGCTGTGCGTCCTTCGTGATGTCGACGAGCACGGGACCCGGGCGGCCGGTGCCGGCGATGTGGTACGCCGCGGCGATGGTCGCCGGGATGTCCGCGACATCTTTCACCAGGAAGGAGTGCTTCGTGATCGGCATGGTGATGCCGACGATGTCGGCCTCCTGGAACGCGTCCGTGCCCATCAGCGTGGAGAAGACCTGGCCGGTGATGAACACGACGGGGACCGAGTCCATGTGCGCGTCCATGATCGCGGTCACGAGGTTGGTCGCGCCGGGGCCCGAGGTCGCCATGGCGACCCCGACCCGGTTGGAGGCGACCGCATAGCCCTCGGCCGCGTGACCGCCGCCCTGCTCGTGGCGCACCAGGATGTGCCGGATCTTCGTCGAGTCCATGATGGCGTCGTAGATCGGCAGGATGGCTCCGCCCGGGAGCCCGAAGACGTCGGTGACGCCGAGGAGCTCGAGGGTGCGGACGACCGACTGGGAGCCGGTCAGATTCTCGGGCGACGCCGTTCCCGGCGCCGCGGACGGCAACACAGTGCTTGGGGTTGCATCCGTGGACATGCCTTTATCGGTCCCTTACGTACGAAAGATGGTTTACGGTGCTGGCACGAGGCCTCAGCCGGTGACGGCTCCTTCAGCTGCGGAGCGCACGAGCTTGGAGAACTTCGCGAGAACGCCACGGGTATAGCGCGGAGGGAGAGGCGCCCAGCCTTCACGGCGGGCGGTCAGCTCGGACTCGTCGACAAGTAGGTCGAGGTAGCGAGCCGCGATATCGACCCGAATCAGATCACCATCGCGCACGAAGGCGATGGGACCAGCGTCCACCGCTTCGGGTGCTATGTGGCCGATGCACAGGCCGGTTGTGCCGCCTGAGAATCGTCCGTCCGTCAATAGTAGTACATCCTTGCCGAGGCCTGCGCCCTTGATGGCCGCGGTGATTGCGAGCATCTCGCGCATGCCCGGGCCGCCCTTCGGACCCTCGTAGCGGATCACCACGACGTCGCCGGCCTTGATGCTGCCCTCGGTCAGGGCGTCCATCGCCGCACGCTCGCGCTCGAACACGCGCGCCGGGCCCTCGAACACCGAAGCGTCGAAGCCGGCCGTCTTGACCACAGCACCCTCTGGGGCCATCGAGCCCTTGAGGATGGTGATTCCGCCGGTCGGGTGGATGGGGTTGTCGAGCGACCGCATGACCTCGCCGTCCGGCGCGGGCGGGTTGATCTCGGCCAGGTTCTCGGCGACGGTCTTGCCGGTCACGGTGAGGCAGTCGCCGTGGAGCAGGCCCGCGTCGAGCAGCGCCTTCATGACCACCGGGACGCCGCCGTGGCGGTCGACGTCGTTCATCACGTACTTGCCGAACGGCTTGAGGTCGCCGATGTGCGGCACCTTGTCACCGATGCGGTTGAAGTCGTCGATCGTGAGGTCGACCTCGGCCTCGTGCGCGATGGCGAGCAGGTGCAGGACGACGTTGGTCGAGCCGCCGAACGCCATGGCGACGGCGATCGCGTTCTCGAACGCCTCCTTGGTGAGGATGTCGCGCGCGGTGATGCCCTTCTTGAGCAGGTTGACAACGGCCTCGCCCGAGCGGTGCGCGTAGTAGTCGCGGCGGCGGTCCGCCGAGGGCGGCGCGGCCGAGCCCGGGAGGCTCATCCCCAGCGCCTCGGCGACGGAGGCCATGGTGTTGGCGGTGTACATGCCGCCGCAGGCGCCCTCGCCCGGCGCGATGGCGCACTCGATGCGCTTGAGGTCTTCCTCGCTCATCTTGCCGGCCTTGCACGCGCCGACCGCCTCGAACGAGTCGATGATCGTGACGTCCTTCTCGGTGCCGTCGGAGAGCTTGACCCAGCCCGGCGCGATGGACCCCGCGTAGAGGAAGACCGCCGAGAGGTCGAGCCGCGCCGCGGCCATGAGCATGCCGGGGAGGGACTTGTCGCAGCCGGCGAGGAGGACGGTGCCGTCGAGCCGCTCGGCCATCATCACGGTCTCGACCGAGTCGGCGATGACCTCGCGCGAGACGAGCGAGAAGTGCATGCCCTCGTGGCCCATGGAGATGCCGTCGGAGACCGAGATGGTGCCGAACTGCAGCGGATACCCTCCGCCGGCGTGCACGCCCTCCTTCGCGCCCTGCGCGAGGCGGTCGAGCGAGAGGTTGCAGGGCGTGATCTCGTTCCAGGACGAGGCGATGCCGATCTGCGGCTTCTCCCAGTCCTCGTCGCCCATGCCGACGGCGCGGAGCATCCCGCGGCTGGTGGTGGCTTCGATCCCGTCCGTGACGACGCGCGAACGCGGTTTCCAATCGACTTCTGGCATGGAACAACTCTAGGACGTCTCGAATGCCCCTCCGACCATGTGTCCGAAGCGGTGGATAACCCGGCGGGCCGTCAGTCTGTGGACGACTTCGTGTGCGCCTCGCGCGCCTGGGCCAGCAGGGTGAGCAGGGTCGCGATCGCGCGCTCGTCGGCCACCCGGTACTGGGCCGCCGTCTCCCCCGTGCCGACCTTGATGCCCATGTCGCCCTCCGCCGGGCGGAGCACCCTGAAGCCGTCCTCGTCGGTCACGTCGTCACCGGCGAACAGCACAGCGGTCGCGTTCGTGTACTCCCGCAGCCGCTCCACGCCGTCGCCCTTGTGCGCCTCGCGGATCGAGAACTCGATGATGTCCTTGCCGTCGCGGATGGTCAGCGCGTCGCTCACGGTCGCGGCCGCCTCCCGGGCACGCGCCACGACCTCGGTTCCCTGGATCGACTCGACCTGACGGTAGTGCACGCCGTAGCCGACGGGCTTCGTCTCCAGCTTCGCGCCAGGCACATCGTCCACGAGCGCGCCGAGCACGTCGCCCAGGCGCTCGAGGGTCTCCTGCTCCGACGGCGACAGGTCGAGCGACACCCCGTCCCGCCCGAAGCGGATCTCGACGCCGTGCGAGCCGATCAGCAGCGCATCCGCGTCGGCCTCCGTCACGATCTCGAGGCTCGACAGCGGACGGCCGGACACATAGGCGACCCAGGTGTCCGGGAGGTGCTCGAGCCGGTCGAGCGCCGCCTTCGACTCGGGCAGCGCCCGGGCGCCGCGCGGCACATCGACGAACGGCGCGAGCGTCCCGTCGAAGTCGAGCGCGAGCAGCAGGCGGTCGGTGGTCGCCAGCTTCTGCAGCGCGGTGGCGAGGGCGACGGCGGAGGCGGGAGGGAGGTGCGAGGCGGTGTCGGTCATACGTCTTTCGGAGTGGAGTGGGAGGAGAGGAGCGGAGGGTCAGCGCCGGTTGACGGGCGGGTCTTGGAGCGGGTGGTCGCCGTGCGCGCTGCGCGTGAGCGCGTCGAGGAAGGAGGCGGACCAGCGCGCCACGTCGTTGGTGAGCACCTTCTTGCGC
>JAEWJG010000003.1 GCA_023386675.1 Actinomycetes bacterium | reverse complement strand
CGAAAGCCGCACGACCTCATCCCGCAGCCCCGACGGGTCGGGGGCGCCTGCGCGGAACCAGGCCAGGAACTCCCGGTTGCCGTGCCCGCCGGCGATCGGGGATGCGATCAGCCCGGCGGTCCCGAGCCCGGCGTCGTGCGCAGCCCACAGCACGTCGGAGATCGCGTCGGCGCGCAATCCCGCGTCCCGCACGACGCCCTCCCGGATGCCCTGTCGTCCCACCTCGAACTGCGGCTTGACCAGGAGCACGAAGTCGGCGCCGCGCACGGCGGTGGCGACCAGCGCCGGGATGACCTGGGTCAGCGAGATGAACGACAGATCGGCCACGACGAGGTCGGGGCGCGCGTCGCCGCCGGTCAGGTCGGCGAGCGCGGAAGCGGTCAGCGAGCGGACGTTCACGCCCTCGTACGACTCCAGCCGGTCCTCACCGGCGAGCGCGGGTGACAGCTGGCCGTGCCCCACGTCGACCGCGATGACGCGGGCGGCGCCGCGCTCCAGCAGCACCTGGCTGAACCCGCCGGTGGACGCGCCCGCGTCGAGCGCCACGCGCCCCGCCGGGTCGATCGCGAACGCGTCGAGCGCCGCGATCAGCTTGTGCGCGCCCCGGCTGACGTAATGGTCGGCGCCGGCGACGCGGATGTCCTGCCCCTCCGACACCTTGAGGGATGCGCGCACGGCCGGACGTCCATCCACCGTCACGAGGCCCTCCGCGATCACCGCCGCCGCGTGCGAGCGCGAGCGGGCCAGGCCCAGCTCGGCCAGCGCGACGTCGAGACGGCGGTCAGCCCCGGCCATGCTCGTCGTCGCCCTCCAGGGTGCGGCGCAGCTGTTCGTGGAGCTGCGCATACGCGTCGGCGCGGTCGGCGAGCGGCTGCTCCTCGATCACGTCGAGCCGTTCCACGAGGGCCCCGTCGCCGGGCTGCGGTTCATCGGTCATGAGGCCACCGTACGTCCCGCGTCCACCGCCGTCACGCGACGAACACGCCCGCGAGCGTCTTCTTGCCGCGCCGGAGCACCACCATGTCGCCCGGCAGCACATCGGCGCCGATCGGCTGCTCGGCGTCCTCTACCTTGACGTTGTTGACGTACACGCCGCCCTGCGCGACCGCGCGACGGGCCTCGCCGAGGCTCGACGTGAGGCCGGTGTCGACCAGCGCCTGCGCCACCGTCGCGGAGGGCGCGGTGTTCGTGGTGTTCGGCAGCTCGCGCAGCGCGGACTCGAGCGTCGCGGCGTCGAGCGCGGCGAGGTCGCCCTGGCCGAACAGCGCCTCGGATGCGGCGATGACCGCCTCCGTCGCCTCCACGCCGTGCACCAGCGCGGTCACCTCGAACGCGAGCCTGCGCTGCGCCTCGCGCCGGAACGGCTCCTCGGCGACCTTGCGCTCCAGATCCTCGATCTCGGCGCGCGACAGGAACGTGAACACCTTGAGCCGCGCGATCACGTCGGCGTCGTCGGTGTTCAGCCAGAACTGGTACATCGCGTACGGCGTCGTGAGCCGCGGGTCGAGCCAGATCGCGTTGCCCTCGCTCTTGCCGAACTTCGTGCCGTCGCTGTTCGTGATGAGCGGCGTGCCGATGGCGTGGACATGAGCGCCCTCCACCTTGCGGATGAGCTCCGTGCCGCTCGTCAGGTTGCCCCACTGGTCGCTGCCGCCGGACTGCAGCACGCAGCCGTACTGGCGGTAGAGCTCCAGGAAGTCCATGCCCTGCAGGATCTGGTAGCTGAACTCGGTGTACGAGATGCCCTCGTCGGAGTTGAGGCGCGCGGCGACCGCGTCCTTCTTGAGCATCGTGCCGACACGGAAGTGCTTGCCGATCTCTCGCAGGAAGTCGATCGCCGACATCGGCGCGGTCCAGTCGAGGTTGTTCACCAGCCGGACGGCGTTGTCGCCCTCGTCGGAGAGGAAGCGGGTGACCTGCGCCTGCAGGTAGCCCACCCACTCGGCCACGGTCTCCTTCGTGTTGAGTGTGCGCTCGGCGGTCGGGCGCGGGTCGCCGATGAGACCGGTCGAACCGCCGACGAGGCCCAGCGGCTTGTGGCCGGCGAGCTGGAGTCGGCGCATGGTGAGGAGCTGCACGAGGTTGCCCAGGTGCAGGCTCGGCGCCGTCGGGTCGAAACCGCAGTAATACGTGATCGGCTCCCCGGCGAGGAGCTCTTTCAGGGCGGCTTCATCGGTGGAGACGTGGATGAGGCCCCGCCAGACGAGCTCGTCCCAGACGTCGTCGAAGGACGCGTCGTTGGTCTGCGCGGTCAGGCTGTGCGCGTGGGAGGTCGCGGTTTCGGACATGGGTACAACCGTACCAATCCGCGGGAGTTCCAACCCTCGGCGCGATCAGGCCGAGGGGCCTGATCCAGTGGTAATCAGGCGTGTAGACCTGATAGGATGCGGATCAGGTGCACAGACCTGATAGGAGGTCGCATGTTCGTCATCACGGCCGACCAGATCGCCAGCCGCACGCGCACGGACGCCGTCGCTCCGACGCTCGATGCCCTGCACGACCGCTTCGGTCCCCGCCTGGCACTCCCTCCGGACCGCAACGCCGGAGACGAGCTGCAGGTGCTCACGGCGGACGGGGCGACCGCGCTCGACCTCATCCTGACCCTTTCCCGTGACGACGCCTGGAGCATCGGCCTCGGGCTCGGACCGGTCCGGCTCCCCCTGCCCGAGAACACCCGCGAGGCGTCCGGCGACGCCTTCGTGGCCGCCCGCGCCGCCGTCACCCGCGCCAAGCGCACGCCCCACCGGCTCGCGGTCGAGGCCCTGGCGTCCCCGGAGGACGCGGCCGATGCGGAGGCCCTGCTGACCCTCCTGCTCTCGGTGCGGGCGGCGCGCACGCCGGCGGGCTGGGAGCTGTACGACCTGGTGCGCTCCGGCCTCAGCCAGAAGGAGGCCGGCGCCCGCCTGGGCATCACCCCCCAGTCCGCGAGCGACCGCGCCCGTGCCGCCGGGCTGCGCGTCGAGCTCGCCGCTCTGCCCGCGCTCACTAGGCTGTTGGAACGCGCCGACGCCGCCCAGGCCGGCGCCACGGGATCCCGGGAGGATGCATGACGAGCTGGCCGCTGCCCCTGCTGGTGGACCACGCGGTTCCCGCCGTGCTCTGGACGTTCGCCGTGCTGCTGCTGGCCGCCTCCCTCGGCTGCATCGTCGCGACCCTGCGTACGCCGCGGCGCCCGCTCGTCTACACGGCCGCCGCCCTGCTGGCCGCGGCGGTCGTCGTCGTCCTCATCCCGGGCCAGCACGCGCCGTTCGCCGTGCGGGTGGTCGTCGGCATCCTCGCGCTCGCGCTCGCGGTCCTGGGC
>JAEWJG010000366.1 GCA_023386675.1 Actinomycetes bacterium | reverse complement strand
CCTTCAGCTGCGCCGACCGCCCCGGCATCGTGCACGCGGTCAGCGGCGCGATCGTCGCCGCTCGGGGCAACATCACCGAGAGCCAGCAGTTCGCGAGCACCGACACCGGGCGGTTCTTCATGCGTCTGCAGGTCGAGTCGGAGGCCGGGCGCGACGAGTTCGAGAAGGCGCTCGCGCCCGTGGTCGAGCGCTTCGGGATGACGCACCGCGTCGACAACGTAGGGCGGCCGCTGCGGACGCTGGTGCTCGTGTCGAAGGCGGCGCACTGCCTCAACGACCTGCTGTTCCGGCAGCGGGCCGGGCAGCTGCCGGTCGAGATCCCGCTCGTGCTGTCGAACCACGAGACCCTGAGCGACCTCGCCGGGTTCTACGGCGTCCCGTTCGAGGCGCGGCCGGTCGCAGGTCCGGAGGACAAGGCGGCGTTCGAGGCGCGCGTCCTGCAGGCGGTGGAGGAGCACGACATCGAACTGGTCGTGCTCGCCCGCTACATGCAGATCCTGTCGCCCGAGCTGTGCGCCCGGCTGGCCGGGCGGGCGATCAACATCCACCACTCGTTCCTGCCCGGGTTCAAGGGGGCGAACCCCTACCGGCAGGCGCACGCGCGCGGCGTGAAGCTCATCGGCGCCACCGCGCACTTCGTCACCAGCGACCTCGACGAGGGCCCGATCATCGAACAGAACGTCGTGCGTGTCGACCACACCCAGACGGTCCAGGAGCTCGTGGCCATCGGGCAGGACGAGGAGAGCCGCACCCTCACGCAGGCGGTGAAGTGGTTCGCCGAGGACCGGGTGCTCCTCGACGGCGCCCGGACGATCATCTTCCGGTAATCCACTCGCCGATAGACTGACGTGGTGACTTCCGCGCCCGACCAGCACGCCCCCGTCAAGGTGGGCGTCAACGACGTGCTCCGGTTCGTCCTCGAACTGTTCGCCGTCGTCTCGCTGGGCATCTGGGGCTTCCTCGCCTGGCCTGTGCCGTGGAACATCCTGGTCGGGATCGGCGCGCCGGTCATCGCGATCCTGTTGTGGGCGCTGTTCCGCTCGCCCCGCGCGGTGCTGCGCACCGACCCGTTCGTGAAGGCGATCGTCGAGCTCGTCGTGATGGGGTCCGCCGCCTTCGCGTGGTGGGACCTCGGCCAGCCGGTCGTCGCCATCGTCTTCGCGGTGATCGCCACCGTCAGCGGCGTCATCAACGGCCGACGCGAGTTCGCATGAGCCGCCTCGTCGTCCACAGCGCCCGCAAGGTCGATGCCGACCGGCAGGTGGACGACTTCTGGCTCGTCGCCGACGGCGCGCACATCACCGCGACCGGTACCGGCACGGGATGGCGCGCGAGCGCCGCAGAGTCCGAGCCGGGCGGCGACATCACGGTCATCGACGCACAGGGCCACTGGCTCACTCCCGGATTCATCGACCTGCACTGCCACGGCGGCGGCGGCCATCCCTACGACGACGGGGTCGACGAGATGCGCGCGGCCCTCGCCACACACCGCGCGCACGGGACCACCCGGTCCCTGATCTCGCACGTCGCCAACCCCCTCGCCTCCCTGCGGGAGAGTCTGGGCATCGTCGCCGAGCTCACCGCCACCGACCCGCTCGTGCTCGGCTCCCACCTCGAGGGCCCGTTCCTCGCGCCGGAGCGGCGCGGAGCGCACGACGCGCGCTTCCTGCGCGACCCCGAGCCGGAGGCGGTCGAGGAGCTGATCGCCGCCGCCCGCGGCACCCTCCGCACGGCGACCATCGCCCCCGAGCTGCCGAACGCGCTCGAGGCGATCGGCGTGCTGACGGAGGCCGGCGTTGTCGTCGGCGTCGGGCACACCGCCGCCGACTACGCACAGGCCGCCCGGGCGTTCGAGGTGGGCGCGCGACTGCTGACGCACGCGTTCAACGCGATGCCGGGCATCCACCATCGCGCACCGGGCCCGGTGATGGCGGCGATAGACAACCCCGAGGTCAGGCTGGAGCTCATCCTCGACGGGCTGCACGTGCACCCCTCGGTCGCCGGGATGCTGTTCCGCGAGGCGCCGGGGCGCGTGGCGCTGGTGACCGACGCGATGGCCGCGGCGGGCGCCACCGACGGCGACTACCGGCTGGGCGAGCTGAACGTCACCGTCCACGACGGGCTCGCCGTGCTCTCCGGCACCGACACGATCGCCGGCTCCACGCTGACCCAGGATGCGGCCCTCCGCATCGCGATCACCCGCGCCGGCGTCGAGCCGGTGGATGCGGTGACCGCGCTCACGCGCACGCCCGCGCACGTGCTCGGCGAAGGTCACCGGATCGGTCGGCTCCACACCGGCTACGTGGCCGACGCCGTGCTGCTCGACCACGAGTGGCGGGTGCGGACCGTCGTCGCCGACGGCGCCGTCCTGTAGCGACCGCCGCTAGAGCGTCTGCCAGGACGGCTTGTTCGCGTACGCGTAGCGGTAGTAGTCGAGGTTCTTGAGCTGCGACGCCGCCGCCTCGTCCACGAGCACGGTGACGTGCGGGTGCAGCTGGATGGCCGATCCGGGGTTCGAGGCCGACACCGGCCCCTCGACCGCCCCGGCCAGCGCCTCCGCCTTGCCCTTGCCGAAGGCGAGCAGCATCAGGTGCCGCGCCTTCAGGATGGTCGACAGCCCCTGGGTGATGCAGTGCATCGGGACGTCGTCCTCCGAGTCGAAGAAGCGCGCGTTGTCCTTGCGGGTCTGCTCGGTGAGCGTCTTGACGCGGGTGATCGAGGCGAAGGACGAGCCGGGCTCGTTGAACCCGATGTGCCCGTCCGTGCCGATGCCGAGCAGCTGCACATCCACTCCGCCGGACTCGGCGATCGCCTTCTCGTAGTCGAGCCCGGCGCGCTCGATGCCGTCGAGGGAGCCGTTGGGCACGTGGATGAGGGACGGCGTGAGCCCGAGCGGCTCGACCACCTCGCGGGTGATGACCGCGCGGTACGACTCGGGGTGACCGGCGGGCAGGCCGACGTACTCGTCGAGGGCGTAGCCGCGCACGTGCGAGACGTCGACGCCGCGCTCGCGGATCCCCTGCTCCAGTGCCCGGTAGACCGCGAGCGGGGTGGAGCCGGTGGCCAGGCCGAGCACCGTATCCGGCTTGGCGGCGATGAGGTCCAGGATGCTGCGCGCGGCGAGCGCGCCGGCGGCCTCCTGGTCGCGGACGACGACGATCTCTGCCATCAGTTCTCTCCTACGAGGGCCGCTCCGAGGGCGGCGACGGGGGTTCCTTCTGGAACGAGGCACACCCTCCCGGGCAGGTCGAGCGACGCCAGGAACGGCGACGTGCGCTCCCAGTCGTGCAGCACCTCGTGGACCTCGCCGAGCAGGCGCTCGCCCAGGTGGCTCAGGCCTCCGCCGACCACGACGGTGGCCGGGTCGACGGTGAGCACGAGGGCGCGCACCGCGGAGGCGATGCCCACCGCCAGCCTAGCCGTGATGGCGCGGGCGGCGGGATCGCCGTCGGCCGCAGCGGCGAACACGGCGCGCACCGGAAGCGGGTCGTCGGTCGGCCACTGCCGCGCGACGCCGGACCCGCTCGCCACGGTCTCGAGGCAACCGCGCTGACCGCACGCGCACAGCGCGCCCAGCGGGTCGACCGGCAGGTGACCGATCTCACCGGCGATGCCGGTGCTGCCGCGCCAGAGGCGACCGTCGACGACGATGCCGGCGGCCATCCCGGTGCCGAGGTTGAGGAACGCCATCGTGCCGGTCGGCCCGAGCAGGTGGTAGGCGCCGAGGGCGGCCGCCTTCACGTCGTTCTCGACCCGGACACCGACCCCGAGCCTGCCGGCGAGCATCCCGCCGAGCTCCAGCCTGTCGAGGCCGAGGTTGACGGCGTGGGCGACGTGGCCGGAGGCGGTGTCCACCATCCCGGGCACGCCGATCCCGATGGACTTGAAGCCGGTGGGCGCGAGCCCGGTCAGCTCGCCGAGGCGCGAGACGGCGGTGACGGCGGTCTCGACGACGGCCGCGTGCCCGAAACCGGTGGCCAGGCGGATGCGCTGCGCGAGGGCACCGCGCTCGTCGACCGCGACGGCGTCGGTCTTCGTGCCGCCGATGTCGATGCCGAGCCTCACGAGCCGTGTCCGAGCGAGCCGTGTCCGAGCGAGCCGTGTCCGAGCAGCTCCAGCAGCGCACGGCCGACCAGCCGGGACGCACCGAACGTCGCGATGTCGGCGTACGACCGGTCGTCGCTGGGCCACCCCATGTCGACGACGAGCACCCGCTCGCGCTCCGCGCGCAGCCGGTCGATCGCCGCGCGCGCGAAGGCGTGCCGGTGGTTGTCCTTGCCGATGACGAGCACCGGCGACTGCGCGGCGAGCACCAGGTCGGGATGGTCGCCCTCGGTGAACAGCACGGCCGGGTTGGCCATGAACCCTCTCGCCCACGGCGTCTCAGGGTCAGCCTCCGCCTCGGCGAACGGCCCCCAGGGCGCGGTCCCGACCGCGATGTTCGCGACCGTGTCGATGCGCACGACCGAGTAGCGTCCGTCGTTCGCGGCCAACCACTCCCGCGCATACCCGCTCACGTCAAACGCCCGCGTCACCGCGTCCACGTCCTCCTCCGCCAGTCCCCCCACCGTCGAGTCCGCAAAGAGTGAACGCTCCACCGGCGTGTCGCGTGCACTTTTGGCGGACTCGATGGACGGGGCGTGAGTGTGCGAGACGGAGTGGGCGAGCGCGCGGACGCGGGCGGCGGCGTCGGAGACACGGGCGGCGGGGACGCGGCCGGTGGAGACGGCGGCGGCGATGGCGTCCTCGATCGCGGCGAGCTGCACGTCGGTGTTCTCCGTGCCGATGCAGAGCAGGTCGCAGCCCGCGGCGAGCGCCAGCACCGCCGCTTCCGGGATGCCCCTGGTGCCGCTCGCGCCGTGCATGTCGAGCGCGTCACTGACCACGACGCCGTCGAAGCCGAGTTCCCGGCGCAGCATCCCCTCGATGATCGCCGGGCTGAGCGTCGCCGGCAGGGCGGCGTCGAGCTGCGGGAGGAGGATGTGCGAGGTCATGACCGCGCGCGCGCCTGCGGCGACGACCGCCCGGAACGGCACGAGCTCGCGCGAACGGAGCTGCTCGGCGCTGAGGTCGACGACCGGCAGCTCCAGGTGGGAGTCCGCCGCCGTGTCCCCGTGCCCCGGGAAGTGCTTGGCCGCGACCGCAACGCCCGCGGCTTGGAGCCCCCGCGTCCACGCCGCCCCGTGCTCGGCGACGACCTCGGGCGACGTGCCGAAGCTGCGCACGCCGATCACCGGGTTGTCCGGGTTGGAATTGATGTCGATGTCGGGCGCGAAGTCGAGGTTCACGCCGGCTCGGCGCAGCTCCTCCCCCACCCGCAGCGCGACGCGCTCGGTGTAGGCGGCATCTCCGAGCCGCCCGAGGATGGCGTTGCCGGGATACGGCGACCCGCTCTCGTAGTAGAGCCGCGTGACGTCGCCGCCCTCTTCGTCGATCGCGACGATCGCCTCCGGGTTGGCGGCGTAGATCGCGTCGGTGAGCTCGCGCAGCTGCGCCGCCGAGGAGATGTTCTGGCCGAACAGGCACACCCCGCCGAGCCCCGCTCGCAACCGCGAAGCGAGCCAGCCGGGCAGGGTCGTCCCGACGAACCCGGGCAGCAGCGTCGCCGCGATGCTGCGGCGCAGGTCCGGGTCGGTGAGGGCGGTGTCGGCGACGGACGCGCCGCTCACCCCTTGACCGCCCCGCTGACGAGCCCGCTCGTCATCCGGCCCTGCACGATGAGGAAGAAGATGATCACCGGCACCGCGACGAGCGTGGAGGCCGCCATCACCTGTCCCCAGTCGGTCGCGCGGGAGGCGGACTGCTGCACGAACCCGCGCAGCCAGAGCGGCAGCGTCGCGCTGCTCGACTGCGGCAGGATGACCAGCGCCACGGTGAACTCGTTCCACGCCTGCAGGAAGGCGTAGACGCCCGAGGCGACCAGGCCCGGTGCGAGCAGCGGGAAAG
>JAEWJG010000134.1 GCA_023386675.1 Actinomycetes bacterium | reverse complement strand
ACGATCCCCACCCACAGCAGGAAGTTCAGCGACGAGACGAAGCCTCCGGTCAGCAGCAGGATGATGGCGATCACGGCGATGACGATCAGCAGAATGTTCATGACACGACCCTTTCCGGTGGAGATGTTGACGCCTCCACGCAACCACCGGCGGGGCCGCCCTACCTCACCCCTAGGGGTGTAATGTGCCGCCATGTCAGACGCCTCCGCAGCACCGGCCAGGCCGTTCACGATCGCGCTCGTGGACGACTACGACGTCGTGCTGCTCGGGCTGGCGCGCATGTTCGACGACTTTCGCGATCGGCTCGAGGTCGTCGAGATCGACACGAACGAGCCGCTGTCGGAGTCCATCGACGTGGTCCTGTACGACGCGTTCGCCCAGCCCGAGTCCGGTCACGCGCAGATCGGGGAGCTCGTGAAGAACCCGCGGGCCCGGCATGTCGTCGTGTACACCTGGAACTTCCATCCCGAGCTGATCGAGAGCGCCCGGCAACAGGGCGTCCACGGCTACCTGTCGAAGACGCTGACGGCGCAGGAGCTGGTGGAGGCCCTCGAGGCGGTCAACGCGGGCCGGATCGTGGTGAGCGACTCCCCCGAACGCGCGAGGAGCGCCGACGAGCTCGACTGGCCGGGCCGCAAGGAGGGGATCACCGACCGGGAGTCCGAGATCCTCGCGCTCATCACGCAGGGCAAGAGCAACGCGGCCGTCGCCGAGCTCACTTATCTGAGTCCGAACACGGTCAAGTCGCACATCCGCAGCGTCTACCGGAAGATCGGGGCGGAGAGCCGGACGCAGGCGGTCCTCTGGGGAATGGACCACGGGTTCACCCCCGACCACCGGCGCATCGAGCGCTGGGTCGGCTCCGGAGGCTGAATCGCTCAGCACCCCTACCCGGCGACCGGCGGAGCACGCCAGAATGTGCCCAACCGAGCAGGAGGTCAGCGCGTGGCGGAGTCCATCGAGATCCCCGGGGCCGTCGTGCCGCCTCGGCCGGGCATCAGCGCCGAGGGTTTCGACGCGGCCCACGACGCCGCGTCGGCCGACACGCTCATGGCGCGCCTGGCCCGGGAGGCGTACGGCGACGACTATCCCGAGGGCGTGGACCCGTATGGGATGTCGACACGATGGACTCTGCAGACGTTCGTCGACCAGCTCCGGATCCCAGCGGGCGGGACGCTCGTCGACATCGCGTGCGGCCGCGCCGGGGTGAGCCTGTGGGTGGCACGCGAGACCGGAGCCGACCTCATCGGCGTCGACTGGTCGTCCGTCGCCGTCGCGGAGGCCGCGAAGCGGGCGAGCGCGTGGGTGGGCACTGGGCGCGCGCGGTTCCAGGTCGGCGACCTGGTCGACACCGGACTGCCGGGGGAATGCGCGGACGCCGTCCTGTGCGCGGATGCGATCTTCTTCGCGACGGACCGGGTCGCCGCGGTGCGGGAGGCGGCGCGCCTCCTCCGGCCCGGCGGTCGCTACGCATTCACGGCGGACGAATCCGATGACGGACGACCCCACGCGGTGCCGGACTGGCGACCCATCATCGAGGCCGGCGGGCTGGAGGTCGTGGAGCGGATCGAGATCCCCCGCTGGGCCGAACAGCTGGGCCGGATGTACGAGATCTGGCTCGCGAACCTGGACGAGGTGCGGGAGACGCTCGGCGAGGAGGCCGCGAGTGAGATGAGGGAGGAGGCGGAGACGGTCGGCCCGACGCTTCCGAACCGCACCGGCGTCCTCTACGTCGCGCAGCGTCCTTAGGCTCACCGTGACCGTCCGAGACAGATTCGACGACATCGCGACCGCGTTCGTCGGCCGGCCGGGAGTCACTCCCCCGCAGGGCGGCCCGCGGCGATTCGGTTCCGAGGCCCTGCGCGTCGACGGCTCCGTGTTCTGCATGGTCTCCAGCGGCGAGCGCTTCGTGGTCAAGCTTCCGGCCGAGCGGGTTCAGGAGCTGATCGCCGCCTCCGTGGGCGAACCGTTCCGGGCCGGCAAGAAGACCCCGATGCGGCAGTGGCTGGTGGTGACCGATGAGGCGGCAGGGCTCTGGGAGTCGCTCGCCGAGGAGGCCTACGCGTTCACGGCCACCCGGGGAGCGCGCGGGAGCCGGTAGACGGATCAGCCGATGGCCGGCACGTTGACGCTGAACGGGACCCGCAGCGTGTCGGCGAACCGTTGGAACAGCTCCGGGTCGCCCGCGAGCTGCACCGCCCCCGTCGCGACGGCCGTCGGCGCATCCAACTCGCCCGCCATCACGTCGCGGATCTGGGGCCCCCCCGTGATGATCAGGTCCGGGCCCTCGATGGGCCCTGGTCCGACGACGATGACCCCGTCTCGCATGATCACGTGCGCCGTCACGTCGCCGACGTGCACTTCGTACACCGTGTCCCAGTCCGCTGGCACGACGCCCTGCCCCGCGGCGACCTTCAGCGCAGCGGTGATGGATGCCGTCGTCACGATCTCGCCCTCGCGGGGCGCGCGCATCCCACCGGCTCCCCACCGCGAGAGCGCGTCGAGCGCCGGGCCGAGCTCCTCGCCGCGCGGCGTGAGTGCGTAGACGACCGAGCGCTCGGCACCGGAGGGGGCCATCCGTTCGACGATGCCCTCGTCCTCGAGCTCCCTGAGCCGGGAGGCCAGTGTGTTCGTGGGGATGCCGGGGAGGCCCGCGACCAGCTCGGAGTAGCGGCGGGGGCCGACGCTCAGATCGCGGAGGATCAGCAGCGTCCAGCGCTGGCCGACGATCTCGGCCGCCCGCGCCAGGCCGCAGAACTGGCCGTAGTGCTGGTTCGTCATGGATGTCAGATTACCACTTGACTTCATTAATTGCAGTGTGCTTTATTTTGTGAAGTAGGTTCACTTCATTTTTTGCAGCGACTCCGACGAAGGAGAAGGACATGACCGACACCATCGCAGCTTCGACTCACGCTCCGACCACCGAACCGACACCCGGGCTCGAGCGTCGCAACCGCACCGCGCTCCGGCTCCTGCTCGCCGCCGTCTTCGTCGTGTTCCTCAACGAGACGATGATGGCCGTCGCCCTGCCGCGCATCCAGGAGTCGCTGCACATCGACGCGACCAAGGGGCAGTGGCTGACGACGGCGTTCGCGCTCACGATGGCGGTCGTCATCCCGATCACGGGATGGCTCATGCAGCGCCTGCGTACCCGGACGGTCTTCACCGTCGCCATGTCGAGCTTCGTCGCGGGCACCCTCATCGCCGCACTCTCCCCGGTGTTCGAGGTGCTGGTCGCCGGACGCGTGGTCCAGGCCGTCGGCACCGCGATCATGATGCCCCTCATGATGACCACGGTCATGACGATCGTCCCAGCCGAGGAGCGCGGCCGGGTGATGGGACGTGTCTCCATCGTCATGTCGGTCGCGCCCGCGGTCGGGCCCATCGTCTCCGGTGCGCTCATCCAGGTGCTGCCCTGGCAGGGTCTGTTCTGGGTGATGCTGCCGATCGGCCTCGCGATGCTCGTCATCGGGATGCGCCGGGTGCCGAACGTGTCGGAGACGCGGAACGTCCCGCTGGACACGCTGTCCGTCGCCCTCTCGGCCCTGGCCTTCTCCGCGCTGGTCTTCGGGCTCAGCCAGATCGGCGCGGCCGCTGTCGGCGAGGCGGCCGTCCAGCCGTGGATCCCCGTGGCCATCGGGCTGGTGACGCTCGCCGTCTTCGTCTGGCGGCAGCTCGTGCTGCAGCGCAGGGATTCCGCGCTGCTCGACCTGCGCACGTTCCTGTCCCGGGACTTCGCGGTATCGGTCGCGATGATGACCATGGCGATGGTCGCCCTGTTCGGCGCGTTCATCGTGCTGCCACAGTTCGCCCGGTACACCCTGGGGCTCGAACCGCTGTGGGTCGGTGCGATCCTCCTGCCGGGCGGCCTGCTGATGGGCTTGGCCGGACCGACGGTGGGGCGGCTGTTCGACCGCTTCGGCCCGCGGCCGCTGGTCATCCCTGGCTCCCTCGGTCTGACGATCGCCCTGTGGACGATGGCGCTCGGCCTCGGCGAGGGCTCGTCCTGGGTCGTGCTGCTCGCCGCGCACATCCTTCTGATGCTGTCGCTCGCGTTCCTCTTCACGCCGGCGTTCAGTGCCTCGCTCGGCTCGCTCCCCCAGCGCCTCTACTCGCACGGCAGCGCCACGATCGCGACGCTGCAGCAGGTCGCGGGAGCCGCGGGCACGGCCATCTTCATCGCCCTGTACGCGACCGGCGTCGCCTCCACCGGCGCTGCCGACCCCGACCTGCCGTCCGCGGCCGCGGCGGCAGCAGGCGCCCACCTCGCGTTCCTCGCAGGTGGCATCCTGTCGCTGGCGGTGGTCGTCCTGGCGCTGTTCGTCCGGAAGCCCGTTGCTCCCGTCGAGTCGGCGCACTGAACGCACGAACGGAGAAGGGAAACGATCATGAAGCTCACCATCAGCCTCCAGGTCACCGTGGATGGGGTCGCGCAGGCCAACGGCGGCAACAACGAGGAGCTGGATCCCGGCTTCACCCGAGGCGGCTGGGCCATCGGGGCCGGCGACGAGGAAGCCGCCGGCTATATCCTCGACACTTGGCGACGGCCGGACGCGTTCCTGCTGGGGCGCAAGACCTTCGACCTGTTCGAGACCTACTGGGGCGCGCGCAGCGACGACGGCGGCTTCGGCGGGGCGATCAGCTCCCGGCCCAAGTACGTCGTCTCGAACACCCTCGGCGACCCGGCCTGGCAGCACTCCACCGTGCTCTCGGGAGACGCCGCGACGCGGATCCGTGAGCTGAAGGCGAGCGGCGACGGCGAGCTCCTCCTCGTCGGCAGCGTCGCCCTCGCGCGCCGCCTGCTCGAGAGCGAGCTGGTGGACGAGCTGAACCTGGTCCAGTTCCCGGTCATCGTGGGTCAAGGCGAGGCGTTCCTCCCCCGGGAGGGCCGGGACTTCGCCCTGGAGCTGCGGGAGTCACGGGTCTTCCCCAGTGGGATCGTCGCGCTGACGTACGGCGTCGGCGGCCGCCCGCGGTACGCCTGAGAGGGATTGTCCGGGAACGGGTTGCGGAGCATCCGGAATGCGCGGACCGTCGGACGATGACGAACGACAGCTCGTCCGCGATCCAGACGGATGTCCGGGTGAGCGGCGCCCGGGAGCACAACCTGCAGAACGTCGACTTCACCGTCCCGCGGGATGCCATGGTCGTCTTCACCGGCGTGTCCGGCTCGGGCAAATCCTCCCTCGCGTTCGGGACGCTGTTCGCGGAGTCGCAGCGCCGGTACCTGGAGTCCGTCGCCCCGTACGCCCGGCGCCTCATCGACCAGGCCGGTGTGCCGGACGTCGACTCGATCACCGGGATGCCGCCGGCGGTGGCGCTGCAGCAGCAGCGCGGCGGCCGCAACGCTCGCTCCACGGTGGGCAGCATCACGACGCTGTCCAGCCTCGTTCGGATGATGTACTCGCGGGCCGGGGACTACCCCGACGGTCAGCCGATGCTCTACGCCGAGGACTTCTCACCGAACACGGTGCAGGGCGCCTGCCCGGAATGCCACGGCATCGGCCGCGTGTACGAGGTCACCGAGAAGCAGATGGTCCCGGATCCCTCGCTCACCATCCGGGACCGGGCGATCGCCTCCTGGCCGACGGCCTGGCACGGCCAGAACCAGCGCGACATCCTGGTGTCCCTCGGCTACGACGTCGACACGCCCTGGCGCGACCTGCCGCGCGAGGACCGCGACTGGATCCTGTTCACCGAGGAGCGGCCGACCGCCCCGGTGTACGCGGGCCTCACGCCGGCCCAGACGCGCAAGGCGGTCCGCGCCCGGATGGAGCCCAGCTATCAGGGCACGTTCGTCGGCGCCCGCCGCTACGTACTCGACACCTTCGCGACGACCAAGAGCGCGTCGATGAAGAAGCGGGTCGCGGAGTTCCTGACCTCCGCCGTGTGCCCGGTCTGCCACGGGAAGAGGCTCAAGCCCGAAGCGCTCACCGTGACCTTCGGAGGACTCGACATCGCCGAGCTCTCGCGGCTCCCGTTGCACGAGCTGTCCGGCCGGCTGGCGCTGGTGGGCGCCTCCCGGGAGGACATCGCCACCTCCGGGGCGGTTCTCGACGAGGATGCGCGACGCTCGGCGACGCAGGAGCGGATCGCCGCCGGCGGGGCGTCGCACGCCGCGGCTCCCGACGTGCGGCGGACCCCGAACCAGTCGGCCGAGAAGCGCGCGGCCGCCGAGCGCCTGGCAGCCGAGCTGCTGGAGCGGTTGCGCCCCATCATCGACCTCGGCCTCGGGTACCTGTCGCTGCACCGCACCACACCGACGCTGTCCGGCGGCGAGCTGCAGCGGCTGCGGCTCGCCACCCAGCTGAGCTCGGAGCTGTTCGGTGTCGTGTACGTGCTCGACGAGCCCTCCGCCGGCCTCCATCCGCAGGACGTGAACGCGCTCCTCGGCATCCTCGAAGGGCTCAAGACGAGAGGCAACAGCCTATTCGTGGTCGAGCATTCGGTCGAGGTGATGCGGCACGCCGACTGGCTCGTGGACATCGGCCCCGGTGCCGGCGAGCGCGGCGGCCGCGTCCTGTACAGCGGGCCGCCGGACGGCCTCGCGGACGTGGACGAGTCGGTGACGCGGGACTACCTCCTCGGCGAGCGCGGGCTCGCCCCGCGGACCCCTCGGTCACCGACAGGCTGGCTGACGCTCGAGCGGGTCACCCGCAACAACCTCCGCGACGCGTCCGTCTCCTTCCCTCTCGGAGCGTTCACCGCGGTGACCGGCGTGTCCGGTTCGGGGAAGTCGAGCCTGGTCAGCCAGGTGCTCCCCGCGCTGCTCGGCGAGCATCTCGGTCGTCCCGTCGCCGTGGCCGACGATCTTCCCGAGACTGACGACCTGCTCCTGTCGGACGCTCCCGAGGTGCTCGAGGGCACGATCTCCGGCGACCTCGGGGGCGTCCGCCGGGTGGTCAACATCGACCAGAAACCCATCGGCCGCACCCCGCGCTCCAATGTCGCCACCTACACCGGCCTGTTCGACCACGTCCGTCGCCGTTTCGCGGAGACCCCCGCGGCACGGTCGCGCCGGTACCGCCCTGGCCGGTTCTCCTTCAACGTGGCCGGCGGCCGGTGCCCCACCTGCGAGGGCGAAGGCGCCGTGATGGTCGAGCTGCTGTTCCTGCCGTCGGTGTACACCGTCTGCCCCGAGTGCCACGGCACCCGCTACACGGCGGAGACGCTGGAGATCACCTGGCGCGAGCGGAACATCGCCGAGATCCTGGCGATGTCCGTCGAGGAGGCGCATGCGTTCTTCGGCGGCGAGGACGAGATCATGCGCTCCCTGACCGCCCTCGTGGATGTCGGTCTCGGCTATCTGAGGCTGGGCCAGCCGGCGACGGAGCTGTCCGGCGGCGAGGCGCAGCGGGTGAAGCTGGCCTCCGAACTGCAGAGGGCCCGGCGCGCCGACACCCTGTACGTGCTCGACGAGCCGACCTCCGGCCTGCACTGCGCCGACGCCGACCGGCTCATCGAGCACCTGCAGAGCCTGGTGGACGCCGGCAACACGGTGGTCGTGGTCGAACTCGACATGCGCGTCGTCGCCACCGCCGACTACGTCGTCGACCTCGGTCCCGGCGCGGGCGAGAACGGCGGGACGGTCGTCGCCGCGGGAACGCCGCAGGAGGTCGCCCGCGTGCCTGCCAGCGCGTCGGCTCCCTACCTGGCTGCGGCTCTCCACCGCGAGCCGGTCGCTGTCGGTGGCGATCGGTAGGTTCGACGATCGTGGATCAGGAGCAGTTGGACGCGAGGATCGAGCGGATCGGGCGCATCCCGTTCCGCGCGAAGTTCCACCTGCGTCCGGTCGAGCGCGAGTACCTGGCGTCGCGGGGCATGCCGGTGATCCGGCAGCACGCCCAGGAGTTCGTGGATGCTCGGCTCGCCCCGGCGTTCCCCGCGAAGGACGGGAAGCAGACGCCGTGGGGCGGGCATCCGGTGTTCCGGGCGCAGCACGCGACCGCGACGTGCTGCCGCACCTGTCTGCAGATCAACCACGCGATCCCGAAGGGGCACGAGCTGACACCGCGCGAGCGGGAGTACGTGGTGGACGTGATCTGCCGATGGATCGAGCTCGAGGCGCGGGATCCTTCGCGCGGCCGGTGACGCGCCCGGTCAGAAGATCGAGGTGCCCCGCAGCCGGCGGGGACGCGAATCCGGGTCGAGGATGAAGCGGTACAGCGGATCCGCCCAGAAGCGCTGAAGCCGTGTGACGCGTTCGATGCGGTGCGGGCGGACCTGTCCGGCAGGCCGCGGCGACCGGCGCCCGGTCGCATGCCACCGGTCGAGGGCGTCGGCCGAGGCCGTCCAGAGCGCGAGGGCGGTGTCCGTGTCGCGCAGGCGATCGTCGTCGACTCCCAGGCCGAGATGCTCGGCCCAGAGCTGTCGGCGCAGGTCGCTCGCGAATCCGCCCGTGGTCGCATCCGCGTCGTCCGGGCTGGCGTCGAACACCGCACACGTGAGTTCGCTATCCGTTGTCCACGACCGGCGGTTGAAGTTGTCCGACCCGCACGTCGCCCACGTGTCGTCGACGATGCAGATCTTGGCGTGGACGTAGATCGGGGTCCCCGCACGGTTCTCCAGGTCGAACACTCCCACCCGGCCCGGCGCGACGCGACGAAGCTTCGTGATCGCCCGCAGCTGCCCGAGCCGGCTGGGCGGCCCGGTGAGTGCGCCGTCCTGATCCGGATACCGGGGAACGACGATGATCACCTGGAGCTCTCGGTTGCGCACCAGCGCTTTGGCAATGCTCGCAGCAACCTCCGGCGACCACAGGTACTGGTCCTCGATGTAGATCAGGGAGCGGGCTCGCGCGAACGCCTTCGCATAGGCCCGCGCGATGCTCCGCTCCCCCTTGGGAGCGAACGGGAACGGCGGCCGCTTCGGACTGTAGGTTCTCAGCAGCTGCACCGAGTGCTGGCCGGCCGCCGGCGGCGGCGCGGCCCTCTCGGGCAGCGGTTTCGGATGCCGGGGCATGTCCGCGAGCCGCTGCAGCAGCATCCGGTACGGGTTGCGGTGATCCAGCGGATGCGGATCGTCCCACCGCTCGGCGAACACCTCCAGCACGTCCGCGACCACTGGGCCACGCAACTCCAGGGCGGCATCGTGCCAGGGCGGCCGTGTCCCGTAGCGCGGATCCATGTCCACGGCCTGCGGGTCCCCCACGTGCTCGGCATCGTCGCGACGACTGTGGCTCAGATCGATGCCGCCGACGAAGGCCACATCCCGCGAGGGATCATCGCGGTGCCGGATCACGAAGAACTTCTGATGGTGCGACCCGAACAGCTTCACGCGCTGGTCGAGCAGCACCTCCCCGCCGGCTCCGTTGACCTGCCGGCCCAGCAGCTCGTTGGAGGCCCCGCTGATCGGCGCCTTCACGCGCTCGCCGTGGGATCGCCACACGAGTCCGCGCACCTCGACGCCGCTGTTGGCCAGATCTGCCAGCACCTCCCCGATGGACGGCCCGTCGGGAAGGAGGCGCTCGTCGGCATCGCCGCGCCAGTCGGTGAAGAACACGCGATCGCCGGGGCGGAGCGCGGTGAGCTCGGCGTGCAGGCGCGCGAAGTAGTTGGCGCCGTGGATGAGGGGGAGGACGTGGTTGCCCTCGGACCAGGGCGGGGCGCCGTCGCGGCCGGATTGGACGTCGGATGCGGGGTTGCCGCGTTCTGAGCGGGTGAGGAACCAGTCCCCGGCGTCGTTGGTCACGGGAGGAACTCTACTCAGGGAGGTTGGAGCCGCAGGCTGTCCTGGCCTGCGGAGGTATCTGGCGTCCTTGAGTTCATGGCCCCCTGGAGGGACTCGAACACTGCGACCGCCCTCTAAGCGCCGTACGCGTGACGCCAAAACCCGCGGAATTCCGCGCTTTTCGACCCCATTGAGATGACTGCGGTCACATAGGAACTCACTCGATTGTGGGCAAATTGTGGGCAGATTTGGTAATCACGGATGTTGTTCGAAGCGGGGATGTCTCGGAGGATCGGTCCCTGCTCCTGCCTCAGAAGATACGCTAAAGCCGTGGGGTCGGCGACGGGCACGTCTTCGCGTGAGTCCCTAGGACCGGCCCCAGCATCAGCGTGAGGCAACACTCTCGGCGACCCCTGGCCGCGCGTCGGACTGCCGCTGATCGGGCACCTGCTTGGGGCATGGATTCCTTTTTCGCTAGGTTCGGCGCATGCGACCGCATCCCTTCCTCGTCGAAACTCCTCATGCGCGTTACTTCCTCGACGACCACTGCGCGAACTGCCTTGATGAGCTGCCCGAGCTGGAAGACGCGCTCTTCTGCAGCAGTTGGTGTAACGAGATTGCCGGGCACGTCCGATATATGCGGGGCGCGTTCAAAGACGGTCGGATCAACGACCCAGCGGTCAAGGAAGCGATCAGCACTCGAAACGCCTTTCTGCTCATCGGCGGCTATCGATCGCTTGGACGGCAAGTGGGCCCGAGCGTGCGAGTGCGGGTGGTGAATCGCGCCGGCGGCTTGTGCCAGGCATGCGGACGGACCGGAGTCGAGGTGGACCACATATCCGGAAACTCAAACGAGGTGGGCAATCTCCAGCTGCTATGCGGGGATTGCCATCGAACAAAGACAGCCAAGCATCTTCATCCGGCGTCGGAGGAGAACCGGGCCCTGCTCATGTCACTTATGGTGAGCCGCGTGATGCCCGACGAGCCGATTCTCTTGGCGGATGACCACGAACAATGGAGCACTCGTTGGCGCCAACTTAAGGCGTCGCGACTTCGGCGGTACGTGGAACACGCTAGAGCGGACGGCTTCGATCCAGTCCGGCTAAGGACTCGTTCGTCGATTGCGACGGCGAGGGATGCGTATCGTGGGGAAGCCGCACGGAAAGCCCAAGCGGATGCTGACGTAGGTAGAAGAGACTTCTTCGAGCGAGTAGTGCGCAAGGCGTGGGAAGAGGATTGAGCGAGACCGCCCCGCGTGGCCCATGGTTCCACGGCCGACCGCGCGGTCGCGCTTGGCAGCTCCACAGTACCGCATGAGTTCGCTTCGTACGCCCCGAAGGGGCGATAGCGTGTGTGATGGGGCGTTGCCAAACTAGGACGGCAAGGCAACTCACCGGAAGGCTTCCCGAACTTGAGCAACAACCACGCAACGTTCATCTGGTCAATCGCGGATCTTCTGCGGGGCAGCTTCAAGGCACACCAGTACGGGGACATCATCCTGCCGTTCACAGTGCTACGCCGACTGGATGCGGTCCTCGCGCCGAACAAGCCCCAGGTGCTGGACGTGGTCGAAGACGCCCGCGCGAAGGACGTCCCCGTTCGTCCAGCCCTGTTGAAGGCGCGCGCGAGACACCAGTACTCGTTCTTCAACACCTCCCGCTACGACCTTCGGTCGGTGCTTGGCGACCCGGAGAACATCACCGAGAACCTGCTGGACTACGTTGGCGGGTTCTCCGAGAACGTCAAAGACATCTTCGACAAGTACAAGATCAGCGACCGGTTCGCCGAACTCGCCGACGCCGGGCTGCTGTTCCTAGTGGCCCAGCGTTTCGCCGAGGTGGACCTCTCACCGCAAGCTGTGCCGAACGAAGAGATGGGGCACATCTTCGAGGAGCTGATCCGCAAGTTTGCGGAAGCTTCCAACGAGACCGCTGGTGAGCACTTCACCCCACGCGACGTAATCGAACTGATGGTGGACATCCTCCTCGCCCCCGACGCCGATGCCTTGTCGAAGCCGAACGTTGTCCGTTCCATATATGACCCCACCGCCGGCACCGGCGGCATGTTGTCGGTCGCCGAAGATCACATTCGGGCGATGAACCCGACGGCGACACTCACCCTGGCCGGCCAGGAGATCAACCCGCAGTCCTACGCCATCTGCAAAGCCGACATGACCGTGAAGGGCCAGTCAGTGGACGCGATTGTCTTCGGTGACACCCTTCTCAACGACGGGCACCAGGGGGCAACGTTTAACTACTGTCTCTCCAATCCCCCGTTCGGTGTGGATTGGAAGAAGCAGCAGAAGCAGGTCACCGAGGAACACAACTTGCGCGGGTTCGCCGGAAGGTTCGGCCCCGGGCTGCCGCGCGTGTCCGACGGGTCGATGCTTTTCCTGCTGCATCTGATTTCCAAGATGCGGCCGAAGAGCGGGGACTCGGCGGGCGGACGTGCAGCAATTGTCCTCAACGGTAGCCCGCTCTTCACCGGCGGCGCCGGATCTGGCGAATCGAACATCCGCAAGTGGATCCTCGAGCGCGACTACCTCGAAGCGATCATCGCGCTGCCAACCGACATGTTCTACAACACCGGCATCGCCACCTACATCTGGGTGCTCACCACTGACAAGCACCCGAGCCGAGCCGGCAAAGTGCAGTTGATTGACGGGAGCAAGAAGTTTCGCAAGATGCGCAAGGGCCTCGGCTCCAAACGCAATGAACTCGGCCGGGAGGACATTGCAGACATCGTGCGGCTATACGGGGATTTTCTCGAAGCGCCGGGTTCGAAGATATTCGACCGGGAAGTGTTCCTGTACCGCACAGTCACCGTCGAACGGCCACTCCGGTTGAACTTCGCCGCCACCGCAGACCGCGTTGGCGCGGTGTTCGAGGACAAGGCGGTCGCCAATCTGAGCAACAGCAACAAAGAGCACCTACGGCTTGCACTTGACGGCATAGGAGAGACCCGAGTCTGGAAGAACCGCCGCGAGTTCCAAGCAGAACTTAAGCGAGAGCTCGCGGCCGCCGA
Organism: Actinomycetes bacterium; assembly: GCA_023386675.1. Taxonomy (GTDB): domain Bacteria; phylum Actinomycetota; class Actinomycetes; order Actinomycetales; family Microbacteriaceae; genus Leifsonia. The sequence goes on along the minus strand of JAEWJG010000134.1, from coordinate 7,777 downwards.
GCTTAGCCTCGCAGCCCCTGCGATGAAGGCGGTCCTACTCGCACTTAGCGAGCAGGACGATACCGCGGACGTCTGCACCGACGCCAAGGATCGACCCGAGGCGGACAGCAGTCTGCGGGACACCGAAAACGTCCCGTGGGTCGACGACATTCATGCCTACTTCGGCCGTGAGGTCCTACCTTTTGCGCCAGACGCCTGGGTCGACGAATCAAAGACGCGCGAAGGTGCCGAAATCCCCTTCACCCGACACTTTTACGAATACGTGCCGCCCCGCCCGCTCGCCGAAATCGATGCTGACCTCGAAGCAGTGTTCGGCCGCATTCGCTTTCGCCTTGAACGGATTGAGTCATGAGAAGCCTGAGGACACATATGGACCAGGTTGACAGCAGCGTCGAATGGATTGGCAAGGTTCCTTCAACCTGGGCCATTGAGCCGCTGGCACATCGATTTCGCGAGCGAAACACGACAGTAAGCGACGCAGAATACCCACCTCTCTCCGTTACCCGCGACGGGATTCTTCCGCAGTTGAAAAACGTCGCGAAGACGGGCAATGGGGACGCTCGTAAACTTGTCCGGCGGGGCGATCTTGCTATCAACAGCAGATCGGACCGCAGAGGTTCTGCGGGCATAAGCGATCGAGACGGCAGCGTCTCTGTCATCACGACGGTGCTAGTTCCGCACGATTTGGACGGGCGATTCGCGCACTATCTACTGCGAAGTCAAGGGTTTCAGGAAGAGTATTATCGCCACGGTTCGGGCATAGTTGCTGACCTTTGGAGCACTCGTTGGTCAGCAATGAAGACGATACGCATGGCATTTCCTCCGCCAGATGAGCAGCGCGCGATTGCCGAAGTCCTGGATCACGAGACAGCAGAGATCGACGCGTTCATCCACGATCAAGAGGAATTGATTCGCCTGCTCGCCGAGCGTCGCGCTGCAACGATCTCGCGCGCAGTAACCAAAGGCCTGAACCCAAACTCGCCCATGAAGGACAGCGAAGTCGATTGGCTTGGCGAGGTCCCAGCGGACTGGACAGTAACCCGGCTTTCCCGGTATTTCGATGTCACCCTCGGGAAGATGCTGGACGAGGGAAAGGCTGCGGCTCCGGGCTCCAGCACGCTTCCCTATGTCCGCGCAGCAAACATCCAAGAGGCTGGGCTCGACATCACCACGGCTAATACGATGGCCTTTACCGCGCGCGAGCAACGTCAATTCTCAATCAGGCGCGGTGACTTGTTGGTTGTCGAAGGCGGAGCCATCGGCGTCAACGCACACATATCGAGTGACATGCCCAATTGGGGATTTCAAAAGACAGTCAACCGCATTCGAACGCGTGGCCACGGATCGACGCGCTTCGCTGGCTATGCACTTGACTCGCTGCGCTTCGCGGGAGTTCTCGATATGGTCGCGAACAAATCCACAATCGCCCATCTCACCGCCGAAAAGCTCGAGAGACTGGTTCTCGCGTGGCCCCCTACGGTCGAGCAAGAGCAAATCGCCGAGTATCTAACCAACGAGTGCGCCAACGTGGACGGTTCGATCGAGGATGCGCGAAGAGCAATTGCGTTGCTGCAAGAGCGTCGCGCCGCACTGATTTCGGCGGCTGTAACGGGCAAGATCGACGTGCGTGAGCGCGTGAAGGGGGCGTAGCCGGTGGGAATCCAGCACGAGGACGTGTTCGAGATGGAGCTTTGCGAGTACCTGGCCGCGAACGGTTGGCTGTACTCGCCGAACGACGATGGCTACGACCGTGAGCGCGCCCTCTTCCCCGCCGACCTGCTCGCCTGGCTGAGCGAAACGCAGCCTGATGAGTTGGCGAAGGTTGTGAAGCCCGACGCGAGAGGTTTGCAGCGCACCCAGTCGGTCGAACGCCTGCTCGACCGTGTGGCGAAGGTTGCGTCCACGGACCCCATGAACAGCGGCGGCACACTCAACGTCCTGAAACGATCGGTCGCAGTGACGCCCGCGAAGTTCAGTCTTTTCCAAGGTCGGCCCGCGACGTCGTTCAACGAGGGGACGCGGGCCAGGTACAGGGCCAACCGGCTACGAGTGATGCGGCAGGTCGAGTATTCGACCCGCCACGGCAACCGTCTGGACCTGGTCCTGTTCGTCAATGGCATCCCCGTGGCGACGGTGGAGCTGAAGACGGATCTGACGCAGAACGCGAAGGCGGCACTCAAACAGTACGCACAGGATCGCCACCCAACAGGCGAACCGTTGCTAGAGTTCGGTCGCGGCGCGCTGGTTCATTTCGTGGTGTCGAATGAGCTGGTCTATATGACAACCAAGCTCGATGGAGCGAACACTTTCTTCCTTCCCTTTAACCGCGGCCGCAATAACGGCGCCGGTAACCCGCCGATCCCCGGCACGAGTCCGACCGCGTACTTCTGGGAGGAGACTCTCCAAAGAGACACCTGGTTGGACATCCTTGGTCGGTTCGTGCATTACCGATTTGAGGAGGGTCAGGACCCCATTTCCGGCGCTGTCAGTTACGCGAAGTTACTGCGGTTCCCGAGGTATCACCAGTGGCGTGTCGTCACCAAGGTCGAGATGGCCGCCCTCGAGGAAGGCCCGGGGCACAACTACTTGATCCAGCACTCCGCCGGATCAGGCAAGACGGACTCGATCGCGTGGGCTGCACACCGCATGGCCTCGCTGCACCGAGAGGACGGGTCGAAGGTCTTCGATGGGGTAATCGTCGTCTCCGATCGGCAGGTGCTGGACGGCCAGTTACGGCGCGCGGTTGAGCAGCTCGAAACAACGCCCGGCGTTTTCCGCCCGATCACCAACGGTGGCGACGCGTCCAAATCTAAGCAGCTCACCGAGGCGCTGCTTGCGGGCAAGCAGATCATCGGTGTGACGTTGCAGACCTTCCCGCACTCGCTCGACGCGATCGCCGGCAACGAAAGCCTGCGCGGCAAGAAGTACGCGGTCATTGCTGACGAGGCGCACTCCTCCCAATCGGGAGAGGCGGCCGCATCCCTCAAGCAGTTGCTGACCGCCGGCGCCGCCGATTCCGACGACGGCGAGATTGATGCCGAGGATGTCCTGACGGACCTGATGGCACGCAAAGTCGGCGTGGGCACCATCTCGTTCCTTGCCTTCACCGCCACTCCGAAGGGCAAGACGCTCGAGCTGTTCGGTCGCCCCGATTCTTCGACTGGGCAGCCCGGACCGTTCGACCTGTATTCGATGAAGCAGGCGATCGAGGAGGGCTTCATCCTCGACGTGCTGAAGAACTACATGCCCTACGACCTCGCCTTCAACGTCGCGCACGCGAAGACCGAGAACGGTGATGTCGAGGTGGATAAGCAGAAGGCGAATAGTGAGCTGATGCGTTGGGTGCGGTTGCACCCCTACAACATCGCTCAGAAGGTCGCTGTCATGGTGGAGCATTTCCGCGCCAACGTGCAATCTGAACTCGGCGGCCGGGCGAAGGCGATGGTGGTAACTGCCTCCCGGAAGGAGGCAGTGCGGTACAAGCTCGCCATCGACGAATACCTGGCCGAGAACGATCTTGCCGAGGACCTCGGCACCCTAGTGGCGTTCTCCGGCTCCGTGCTGGATCCAGACTCGGGACCTGAGGAGTTCACCGAGACCTATCTAAATCCCGGTCTGTTCGGCCGGTCGTTGGAAAAGGCGTTCGCGGGCGACACCTACCAGGTGATGATCGTCGCGAATAAGTTCCAGACCGGCTTTGACCAGCCGCTGCTGGTGGGCATGTATGTCGACAAGAAACTCTCCGGCATCACGGCAGTGCAGACACTCTCCCGCTTGAACAGGGTGATCCCGGGCAAGGAGAACACATACATCGTCGACTTCGTCAACGACCCCACCGACATCCTGGAAGCGTTCCAGGTGTACTACGAGGACGCCCGACTCGAGACCCCGTCCGACCCGGACTTGATCCACGACATGCTGGGCAAGCTCGAAGGCATGCACATCATCGACGAGCACGACGTTGACCAAGTCGTCGAAGCATGGTTGACCAAGAACAGCCACAACACCCTCTACTCGCGCGTGAAGACCTCCCGCGACATGTTCTGGGACCGATGGCGCGCCGCCGAAGAGGCCGGCGATGATCTCGAACTCTCCCGTTTGCAAGACTTCCGCGGGACAGTGAACGCGTTCGTGCGCGCGTACGACTTCCTCTCCCAGATCATCAACTACGGCGACACCCGCGTCGAAAAGTGGGCAATCTTCCTCCGCGTCTACCGCAATGTCATCGAGAACGACACCGACGACGCCCGCGTGCTAAATCTCGACGACGTCGTACTGACCCACTACCGACTCCGCCGGCAAGACGCCCGCAACCTGCACCTCACTTCGGGGCAAGCTGGAGAATTGACGGGGCTCACGAGCGCCGGCTCCGGTCAGGCACGGGAAACGAAATACGGATGGCTGAGCGAGATCATTGCCCAGATCAACGAACTCTTCAGCGGGTCGGGGCTGGCGGAGGAAGACCAGGTGACCGCCTTCGAGTCCTTCTTCCGCCACACCGTCAACAACCCTCGACTGCAAGCCCAAGCGATGTCGAACACCGAAGCCGACTTCGCCAGCTCACCGACCATCCCAGCCGAACTCGACGAGATCCGATACGCCGCTGGGGAAGGCCTCGAACGAGCTAGCAACGCCGTCTTGCAACTGGAAGACCTCAACCAGCTCACCAAGATTCTGCTCCGCGCCGGGCTCTACGATAAATTGCGTCAAGCGGCTGCGGACGTCGATCACGCCCAATGAGCAAGCTCGAAATCTTCGAGTTGAAGCCGATAGTGCTACCTACTCCCCTCAAGGGAGGCCGGGCCCCTGTTCGGATCTGCCGAGGGCTAGCGATCGAGTATCCGGCCGAAACGGTAGACCCGTGCGATGACAGGCGCGAAAAGCCTATTCAGAGTTTGCTCTATCTAACTTGGCTCAATCGGTCTCACTCCGCCCCTCCTAAGCTCTGATAGAGGTCAGTGAGGAAGGCGACATGCTCCTTATACGGCATGTAGGACAGAACGAGCATTCGGCCGGTACCGCGGTCGTCTTTCGAAGTGACGGTGAACTTCATCTTGCCGATCGCGTTAGTGCCCGTATCGAGGTCGAATCGCGAAATTTCGAGGCTAAGGTCTGTCCATGTCACCGTCGACATCACGTTGGGAGGCGGCTTGAATTCGTTACGGTGGGAGCGACTTCCGTTAGCGCCAGCATGTCGCCCCTTGCCCACAAAACTATTGTCGAGGGCCTCCTGGAATCTCTTCCCTAAGAATTCGTTCATGAGCGGGCCGAAGTCGACCCGCGTGCTGGTAACGAAGCCGACTAGGCGCACGAATTGCCCAAGCTCCGTAGATTTCCTCTCCACTCCAGCACTTCGCCAGAGAAGTTCGAGAACCTCGTAGGCGACCGCCTCGGCGAGCTCCGTGATTCCTTCGACGCTGACGTACACCCGCTCGTAGTCGACGGTGATGTTGACAATTGGCACGAACCCGTATTTCGTTGGGAGCTTGCCGTTCCTGAATTCGATGGTCGCGTTAGGGAGTTCCCAAATTGCCTTTAGCCGCTCGAGCTCAGTCATACCTTTGACCTCGTCGAGACTCGTCGCCCGAATCAAAGCGCCGAGGTCGGGAGCCTCCAACGAAGCGCCGTAATTTGAGCGCATCAAGCCTATGAGCGTCTCTGGATCGACGTACCTCATTGGGATCGCCGTAGGCTCGAGGTACAGTTCAGCCTCTGTATGTTGAACGCTCAGCACGAATTGAGGGGGCGGAATCGTCGCCTGTTCAGCAGCGCTTTCGCGCCGCTCTCTGGCGAGTTCGCTGAAGTCGTCGCCGCCTACGGCAGACTCTATTTCTGTCGACACTGAATCCTCCGCTACGAGCTAGCTCGCCGTCGTCACTGCCGTTATTTCTTCCCTAAGCAGAGACCTTACCCTCGAATACTCTGCGGGGGTGGCCTCGTGCGAGCTGAGAAGTTGAATGTAACTGGATTGCAGGCGCTCGGACATCCACACTGAACCGCGAACAAGGTCTCCCACTTCGATCGAAGGCTTCCCGGAACTTTCAATCTCGAATACCTGCAACCAAGCCTGCTCAATTGCCTCAATACGTCGCTGCATCGTTGCCTTTTCGATCTCGAGTCGACGTCGCGCCGCCTCTGTCCTATAGCCAAAGGACACTGTGACGATTGCTACGGTGGTTGACAAGACGGCCGCAAGAGTAGCGGTCGCGGCTGGCACGACTATTGCAGCCGTAGCGGCAGTCTGAGCATCCATAGTGTCTCCCCAAGCGGTCTAACGACCAGCGAATAGGAGTGTCGGACATATGTCAACCTGCTGCGTTTAGGCAGCCGCCAGGCAGCGTTAGGCCCTGTAAGCGTTTTGACCCGGTGGCAGCCCGCAGCCGCGGAGACACATCGTGAGTCGACCATCGGCCGGTGAAGACGAGCGGACCCATTTGGCGTTTGGGCCGATTGAGCTATTCGCGCGGCCAAGATCGCGAGGGATTACTGCCCGCAATGCACCGTCGCCCGCGCCTGACCAAAATCAGCGCGAAGATGCCGGGTACGCGGGCGCAACATTTCTTGCCCCTGAAACTGCGCGCGTTGCAAGATGACCCGCAGTCTGACTCCCGTGACGGCAGCCGCCTCGCGCGCGCCGAGAACGGCAGGAACGGTACCCGTAACGGCCCGCGCGAGCCGAGACTTGGTCGATCATCCGCAGACCTTCGCGTGATCCGATTCGTTCGCCTACCCACGGAAGCGGGCGAGAGCGGTTTGTTGCAATCGCAACAGTAGGTCTGAAGCTTCGAGCGGTTTGCGGCGAAATGTCGAGATTGGCAAGTCCGCAGTCGTAGCAAATTGCCGCCGACCAGGCCCTTGCTCGGATTGAGATAGTGCCCCTGGAGGGACTCGAACCCCCAACCGTTTCCTTAGGACGGAACTGCTCTTCCATTGAGCTACAGAGGCTGGCCCGGCAAGTCTACCGGGACGTCACCCCGCCAGTTGCAGCTCGTGCCGGCGCCAGGGCTCGGTGAACTCGTCCCAGGTCGGGTCGCTCCAGCGCATCGAGATCAGGGACGCCATGTTGAGGTGGGGCTCCTTCAGCTCGAAGGGGAGCTTCCAGCCGAGGTCAGACAGCAAGCGGTCCGACTTCACGTTGTTGCAGCGGAAGCACGCGATCACGACGTTGTCCCAGGTGTGCGTGCCGCCGCGGGCGCGCGGGACGACGTGGTCGAGCGTGTCGCCGAACTTGCCGCAGTAGGCGCAGACGTGGCCGTAGCGTTCGAGGGCCGACTTGCGGGTCAGCGGGATGCGGCGGTGCGGGACGCGGATGTACTGGTTCAGGAGCACGACGCTCGGCGCATCCAGGACCAGGGAACGGCTGTGCAGTTGCGCGCCGGTCCCCGAGACGGTCGAGGCTTTGCCGGCGAGGACGAGCATCACGGCCCGCCGCGTCGAGATCACACCGAGCGGTTCGTAGCTGGCGTTCAGAACCAGAGTCTTCATCTGCGACCTTCCGGGAAAAGGTGAGAACGAGAAAAAGCGCAAACAAAAAGGGCACTGTCCGTGCGGACAGCGCCCAAGGTGGCGGCGGCATGGTGGTGGCAGGCCACATGGTGGCGGTGGCAGGCCTCAACGTGGTGGCGGCAGGCGAGGAAATCGTGGCCGCGCTCGTCCCACCCGGTCGCCCTCAGCGACCCGGCGGAACGACTTCCGGCCATCGGATCCTCCGAATCACGGCTGCTCGAGGCAGCTCAGAACGCAAGGATAACCCAGAAACGGCCCGCCCCCAAAAAGT